>PMSP01000353.1 GCA_003168315.1 Opitutaceae bacterium | reverse complement strand
TCGTCGCCCGCGAGCTGATCCCCCTCATGCAGTCGCAGGGGACCGACGAGGAGTACTCGGCCGTCACGCTCGGCGCCAACGGCTGGCAGACCTTCTGGCGGGTGACGCTCCCCAACATCAGGTGGGGCCTCTTCTACGGCGTCATCCTCTGCAACGCCCGGGCCATGGGGGAGTTCGGGGCCGTCTCCGTCGTCAGCGGGCACATCCGGGGCTCGACGAACACGATGCCCCTCCACGTGGAGATCCTCTACAACGACTTCAACATCGCGGGCGCCTTCGCGGTCGCCTCGCTCCTCGCGCTCCTCGCCCTGGCGACCCTCGTCGCCAAGTCGGTCATCGAGTGGCGCCAGACCGGCACCCCATGAGCATCGAGGCGCACGGGATCCGCAAGAAATTCGGGGCCTACACGGCCCTGGACGGCGTCGACCTGAACGTCCCCCAGGGGAAGCTGGTCGCCCTCCTCGGGCCCTCGGGGTCCGGCAAGACGACCCTCCTCAGGATCATCGCGGGCCTCGAGTTCCCCGACCCCGGCAGCGGCCGGGTGCTCTTCCACGGCGACGACGTGACCGACCTGCCCGCCGGCAAGCGCAAGGTGGGCTTCGTGTTCCAGCACTACGCGCTCTTCCGCCACATGTCCGTGTTCGAGAACGTCGCCTTCGGCCTCCGGGTGCGCCGGCGCCGCGACCGGCCCTCGTCCGCGGCCATCTCCGAGCGCGCGCACCGGCTCCTCGAGCTCGTCCAGCTGGACGGGCTCGCCGGCCGGTTCCCCTCGCAGCTCTCCGGCGGCGAGCGCCAGCGGGTCGCCCTGGCCCGGGCGCTCGCGGTCGAGCCCAAGGTGCTCCTCCTGGACGAGCCGTTCGGCGCCCTGGACGCGCGGGTCCGCAAGGACCTGCGGCGCTGGCTCAGGCGCTTCCATGACGAGATCCACCTGACGACGATCTTCGTCACCCACGACCAGGAGGAGGCGCTCGAGATCGCCGACGAGGTCGTCATCATGAACAAGGCGCACGTCGAGCAGGTGGGGACCCCCCAGCAGGTCTACGACAGGCCGGCCTCGCCCTTCGTCTACCAGTTCCTCGGCAACGTGAACGTGCTGCGCGCCCCGGCGCTCGCCGGCGCGAACCGCCGGGGCGGGCGCCCCGACGAGGCGAACCCCGACGGGCAGATCTACGTGCGCCCCCACGACATCGAGCTGACGCCCCACGACGCCGGAGGCGAGGGCCTGTCGGCCATCGTCCGGCACATCCACGCGGCCGGCCCCCACGCGCGCCTCCTCCTCGAGCAGGTGCAGACGCGCGAGCAGGTCGAGGTCGAGATATCCCGCTCCGAGCTTTCCAACCTGAACCTCAAGGCCAACGACCTCGTCCGCTTCCGGATGAGGCAGACGCACTCGTTTGACGAGGACTACGCGATCTAGCAAGCTGGCCGCCCGTTTTTCCCATACCCGAAACTCAACCCACAACCCAAATGGCCAAGATATACAATGACATCACGGAGACGATCGGGAACACCCCGCTCGTGCGCCTCAACCGGACCGCGGCGGCGCACGGCGCGCAGGCGGAGATCCTCCTCAAGCTGGAATTCTTCAACCCGCTGTCGAGCGTCAAGGACCGGATCGGGTTTGCGATGATCGACGACGCGATGAAGAGCGGCCGCATCAACAAGGACACGGTCCTGATCGAGCCGACGAGCGGCAACACCGGCATCGCGCTCGCGTTCGTCGCGGCGGCCCGGGGGCTCAAGCTGGTCCTGACGATGCCCGAGACGATGACGACCGAGCGCAAGAAGATCCTCAAGGTCCTCGGCGCCCGCCTCATCCTCACCGAGGGCGCGAAGGGCATGAAGGGCGCGATCGCCAAGGCGGAGGAGCTCTCCACCAAGATCCCGAACAGCGTCATCCTGCAGCAGTTCTCCAACCCGTCGAACCCCGCCATCCACCGCAAGACGACGGCCGAGGAGATCTGGAAGGACACCGACGGCAAGGTGGACATCGTCGTCTCCGGCATCGGCACCGGCGGCACCATCACGGGCATCGGCGAGGTCATCAAGCCGCGCAAGCCGTCCTTCAGGTTGATCGCCGTCGAGCCGGCCGGCTCCCCGATCCTCTCCGGCGGCCAGCCGGGGCCGCACAAGCTCCAGGGGCTCGGCGCCGGCTTCATCCCCGCCATCCTGAACACCAAGATCTACGACGAGGTGATCACGGTTAAGGAGGACGACGCCGCCCCGCTCAGCAAGCAGGTGGCGAAGCTTGACGGCATCCCGATCGGCATCTCCTCGGGCGCGGCCGTCTGGGCCGCCATCCAGGTGGCCAAGCGGCCCGAGAACAAGGGGAAGCAGATCGTCGTGATCATCCCGTCATCCGCCGAGCGATACCTCTCGTCGTGGCTCTTCGCCGACCTGAGCGTCGAGAGCGACTCGATCGACGACCTCCTGCCGGCGCCGGCGGCCTGACGCAATTCGGGGCCCCGTCCCGGATCCCCCGTGGGGGGCCCGGGCGGGGCCCTTCTCATTCCCCCCCGTTGCCCGTGCCCCGGGCCCTCAGGCCACCGGGTCCGGCTGGGAGGCCCTCGACCACTTGAAGAAGCAGATCCCGAGCGCCGTCAGGGACACGGCCATGCCGGCCGCCTTCATGATGGCCCCCGCCGTCAGCTGGTCGTCGGCGGGCGTGAACCCGGCGATCAGCCGCGGCGCATACTCGTAGGTGGGGTAGAGGATGTCGCCCGAGAACACGATGTACGCCGAAACCGGGATCATCGCCACCTCCGTCCCGCAAATGTAGATCATCCGGGCGCCGTAGCCCGGGGACGGGAATACCGCCGAGGGGCTCGCCAGCGGCCACCAGTAGAGGAGCGAGACGGCGAGGAACATGAGGTGCTCGCCGACGTGGACCAGCTTGTCCTGCAGCGTCCACTCGTAGAGGAAGGGGGCGTGCCAGAGGCTGATGACGGCGGTCGAGACGACGGCGCAGGTCATCGGGTGAAGGAGGAGCCTTAAGGGGCCCCGCAGCGCCGGCTGCGAGAGCACCGGGTCCACCATCCACGCCGGCGTCCCCAGGAGGAAGAGGAGCGCCACGGGGTACATGATGAGGAGGTGCTGCACCATGTGCGCCGAGAGCAGGAAGCGCTCGGAGACCTGGTCCAGCGGCGAGCCGACGGCCAGGTAGAAGACGACGAGCGCCGCGTAGAACTGCACCGCCTGGCCAAGCGGGTAGGGCGCCCCCGGCGCGAGGCGCGGCCTGAGCGGGCCGGCCAACAGCGCATAGAGCCAGCCCGCGAGGATCAGGCCGCCCGTCAGGAAGGGCTCGTTGTGCCAGTGCCGCCAGTCGATCATTCGGAAGCCCCGGATGGCGGCCGGGCTGCGGGCGCTAGACCACGATCCTGTACACGGGCGCCGGCGGCTCGGCCAGCGCCAGGGGCTTGCTCGCCTCCGACCCGAAGAGCTTGAGGAGGGCGAACATCGTGCCGCCGGCGAGGACGAGGCCGATGAAGAAGAGGATCGTGCAGAAGGCCTTGTCCCAGCGCAGGTGCATGAAATAGAAGATGACGAACATGAACTTCACGGTGGAGAGGACGACCAGCACCGAGACGAGGAGCCACTTCATGAAGGGCAGGTAGACCGTGACGAGCTCGAGGCCGGTGATGACGGCGAGCAGCATCGCGATCTCGACGTAGAGCCCGAACTTGCTCTTTTCGAGCTCGTGGCCGGCGGAGGGTGCTGGGGTGGCGGGGGCGCTCATGGCTTTTCGTTGGGGGCGGGTCAGATGTACTCGAGGAGGTAGACGGCCGTGAAGATGACGATCCAGACGATGTCGACGAAGTGCCAGTAGAGGCCGCCGATCTCGACTGGAGTGTGCCACTCGGGAGTGAAGCGGCCTTTCCAGGCCATGGAAGTCAGGACGCAAAAAAGGCCCACACCGATGATCATGTGCAGCGCGTNNCGACGAAGTGCCAGTAGAGGCCCATCATCTCGACGTCGATCGCGTCCTTCTCGCCGAGGCGGCCCGTGAAGGAGTAGATCAGCATCCCGCTCAGCCAGATGACGCCGATCAGCACGTGGAGGCCGTGCGTCCCCGTCAGGGTGAAGAACGTCGTCCCGAGTATGCTGTTCGTGATCGTCAGGTGCTTCTCGAAGACGAAGTTTCTGAACTCGTAGACCTGGCAGCCGAGGAAGATGCACCCGAAGAAGATGGTCGTCAGCAGCGACCAGCGCATGCTCTTCAGGTTGCCCTTCTGGATCGCGTTGACCGCGAGCGCCATCATGAGGGACGACATGAGGAGGATGAAGGTCGAGAACGACGTGAGCTCGATGCTGAACACCTGGCGGGCGGGCGGCGTCCCCGGGGGCGGGTGCAGCCGGTAGATCAGGTGCGTCGAGATGAGGCAGCCGAAGAACATGCAGTCCGAGGCCAGGAAGGCCCACATGAGGAGCTTCTTGTTCGGGATGCCGGTCGACGTGGTCGGGTCGTTGTGGTGGTCTATGGCGCCTGCGGCCGCGGTGCTGCTCATGGAGGTCGGGTTCCTTGCTTGGGATCAGTGGTGGGAGGGCGCGGCCGCGGCGTGCGCATCCTCGCCCCTGACGCTGCCGTCCTCGTTCAGGTGGATGTGGTAGCCGTCGTTGCCCTCGAGGGACCAGAGGACCACCGAGACGAACATGATCGCGCCGCCGAGGATCGTGATGGCGATCTTCGGGCCCCAGAAGCCGGGGTACTCGCTCGAGTTGGCCGGGTCGATGATGGACGTGCCGACGGCGCCGACCAGGATGCCCACGCTCGCGAGGAAGGGATAGATCGACTGGAAGGGCATGTGGATCCCGCCGTGCGCGTCGTCGGCCTTGATCTGCTCGGCGGTCTCCCTTGCGAGCTCCTCCCTGTGCCGCTTCTGGTACCACCAGGCGTCGCGGGCGTGGATGTTCGGGATCGCCTGGAAATTGTACTCCGGGGGCGGGTTCGGCAGGCTCCACTCGAGCGTGCGGGCGTCCCACGGGTCCTTGGTCGTCTTCTCGCCCTTGTAGTAGGTGTAGATCATGGTCACGAAGTAGACCGCGACCCCGATGCCGAGGATGAAGGCGCCGATCGTGGCCCACATGTTGCCCGTCTCCCACCCCATGTTCCGGTCGTACGTGAACGTGCGCCGGGGCATGCCCTCGAGGCCGAGGAAGTGCATCGGGAAGAACGTCACGTTGAAGCCGATGAAGACCAGCCAGAAGGACATCTTGCCCCAGAACTCGCTCACCTTGCGCCCGAACATGAGCGGGAACCAGTAGTGGATGCCGGCGAAGAGCGCGAAGAGCGAGCCGCCGATGAGGACGTAGTGGAAGTGGGCGACGACGAAGTAGCTGCCGTGCTGCTGGGCGTCGGCGGGGGCCGCCGAGTGCATGATGCCGGAGAGGCCGCCGATCATGAACATCCAGAGGAAGCCGATCGCGAACATCATCGGGGTCCGCATGGTGAGATGGCCGCCCCAGAGGGTGCCGATCCAGTTGAAGATCTTGACGCCGGTCGGCACCGCGATCGCCATCGTCATGAGGGCGAAGGCCGCCGTCGCCGTCGTGCCCATGCCGGTCGTGAACATGTGGTGGCTCCAGACGCCGAAGCCGAGGAAGCCGATGGAGGCCCCGGAGAAGACGACGATCGGGTAGCCGAAGAGCGGCTTCCTCGAGAACGTCGGCAGGATCTCGGAGATGATGCCCATCGCCGGCAGGATCAGGATGTAGACCTCCGGGTGGCCGAAGATCCAGAAGAGGTGCTGCCAGAGGATCGGGAGCCCCCCGTTCGACACCTCGAAGAAGTTGGTCCCGAACAACCGGTCCATCATGATCTCGACCAGGGCGATCGTGATCGCGGGGAAGGAGAGGATGATGAGGAAGGAGGTGAAGAGCGTCATCCAGGTGAAGACCGGCAGCCGCATCATCGTCATCCCCGGCGCGCGCAGGTTGATGATCGTCACGATGAAGTTGAGGGCCGCGGCGATCGAGGCGACGCCGAGCAGCTGCAGCCCCATGACCCACATGTCGATCGCGTGGCTCGGGCTGAAGGTGCGCGTCGTCAGGGGGGCGTAGCCGAACCAGCCGGCGTCGGGCGCGCCATCCTTCATGAACCAGCCGAGGTTCACGATGATCGCGCCGACGAGGAACGTCCAATACGAGAACGCGTTGAGCCGGGGGAACGCCACGTCGCGCGCCCCGATCTGAAGCGGCATCACGAAGTTGAAGAACGCCGCGCCGATGGGCATCACGACGAGGAAGATCATCGTCGTGCCGTGCATCGTGAA
>PMSP01000082.1 GCA_003168315.1 Opitutaceae bacterium | reverse complement strand
GGCGAACCCGGCGAAGATGCCGGATCCCAAGGAGACGCTGCGCGACAGGCTGGACTAGCCCGTTGCGGACCCGACCCGACGCCATGCCTGAGACGCAACAGGACACGCTCCCCGAATCCCTGGCCGCGCGCCTCTCCGAGGAGCAGCGCCAGGCGGTCCTCGAGGCCCCGCGCGGCCAGCGACTCGCGGTCCTCGTAGCCGCCCTCGGGATAGACGAGAATGCCGCGCTGGCCCTTGCCGCGGAGTCCGCCGGCCTCGACATCGCGACCAACCTCGAGACGGACCCGGGCGCCCGCGGGCTCCTGCCGGCGAGGCTCGTCCATGACTTCCAGATCATCCCGATCCGCTTCGGGCCGGCGGCGTCCGCCGACGAGGAGAAGCCGACGGCGGCGACCCCCCTCCACCTGGCGTCCGCCTGGGCGCCCGACCCCTCGATGGCCGACTGGCTCCGCACGTTCACGCCGCGGCCCCTCGTGTGGCACCTGGCGGTGCCCGAGCGGGTGCACCAGCTGATCATCGAGAACTTCGGCGTCGGCTCGGGCGCCCTGGAGGACAGCGACGAGGGCTACGTGGCGCCCGAGGCCCAGCGGGACGCCGAGGCCGACGTGGACGAGGACGCGGCCGTCGTCCGGTTCGTGACGGACGTGATCACCCAGGCCGTCGACGACCAGGCGACGGACATCCACTTCGAGCCCCAGGAGGGGCAGCTTCGGATCCGCTACCGCGTGGACGGGCTCCTTGTCCCGGTCTCCGTGCCCGAGAACCTGCTGCGGTTCCAGGACGCCATCATCTCGCGGGTGAAGATCATGGCGCGGCTCAACATCTCGGAGCGCCGGCTCCCCCAGGACGGCAGGATCAACTTCAAGGCGGGCGGGACGACGCTCGACATCCGCGTCTCCACGATCCCGACCATCTACGCCGAGTCGATCTCGCTCCGGCTCCTCAACAAGAAGAAGGAGGCCTACACGATGGACAAGCTCGGGATGAGCCCGGACGAGCAGTCCCAGATCAAGCAGGTGCTCGACTACCCGCACGGGATCATCCTCGTGACCGGCCCGACGGGCTCGGGCAAGAGCACGTCCCTGAACGCATTCCTGAGGCAGATCAACTCGACCGAGCTGCGGATCATCACGATCGAGGACCCGATCGAGTACGAGGTCCCCGGCGTCAACCAGATGCAGGTGCGGACCGAGATCGGGCTCACCTTCGCCTCGGCGCTCCGCCACGTCCTCCGCCAGGACCCCGACGTCATCATGGTGGGCGAGATTCGCGACAGGGAGACGGCCGACATCGCGATCCGCGCCTCCCTGACGGGCCACCTGGTCTTTTCGACCCTCCACACGAACGACGCCCCGGGCGCCATCACGCGCCTGGTCGACATGGGGATCGAGCCCTTCCTCGTGGCCTCGGCCATCGAGCTCGTGATCGCCCAGCGCCTCGTCCGCAGGCTCTGCCCCGAGTGCAACCGCGCGCAGCCGGTCTCGAAGGTGAAGCTCCTCGAGTCGCTGGCCATCCTCGGCTGCAACCCCTCGGAGGCCGAGGGCATCACCGAGCTCCGGGGGCCCGTCGGCTGCGACCGCTGCCGGGGCACGGGCTACCGGGGCCGGATCGGCCTCTTCGAGATCTTTCGCCTCAACGAGGAGATGCACACGCTCGTCCTCAAGCGCGAGAGCACGCGCACCCTGGCGCTCAACGCCCGCGAGCACGGCATGCGGACCCTGGGCCAGAGCGGTTGGGAGAAGGTCAGGGCCGGCTACACCACCCTGGACGAGGTGTTGAGGGTCATCACGGTGGCCGAGAAATAAGGGCCCGATGCCCCGCTACGCCTACAAGGCCCGCGACCAGTCGGGAAAGTCCGTCGACTCGGCCATCGACGCCCCGAGCCGGAAGGACGCGCTCCGCCTCCTGTCGGCCCGCGGCCTGAGTGTCGCGGCGGTCATCGAAGCCTCGACCGGGCCCGCGCCGGCGGCTGCGTCCTTCCCGAGGCGCCGCGAGGCGGCGCCGGCGGCCGAGACGCCGAGGGAAGTGGCGGGCAGCCCGCGGGGCCGCGGCGACACGACCCCCCGGAGGGCCGAGCGCCTTCCCTTCCTGGAATCCCTCCACGACCTGACCTCGAGCGGGCTCTCCGGCGGCGAGGCCGTGCGGCTCCTCTCCATGAGGATCAAGGAGCCGAGGCAGCGCGCGCTCTGCGAGGGCCTCTGGGCGCGCCTGAGCGAGGGGGCGCCGCTCTCCCGCGCGATGGAGGCCTACCCCGAGGTGTTCGATTCGTCGACCACGAACCTGATCCGCGCCGGCGAGGCGACCGGGTCCCTCAGCGACACGCTGGCCCGCCTTATCGAGATGCTGACCGAGCAGAGGGAGCTCCGGATAGCGGTCCTGACCGCGATGGCCTACCCTGCCGTGATCATCGTCGCCTCCTTCGGGGTCGTCATGTTCTTCCTCTTCTTCCTCCTCCCGAGGCTCCAGACGCTGCTGCGATCGCTGGGAGGCAAGATGCCGCTCGCCACCCGGCTCCTGATCGCGCTGGCGAACTTCACGCTCCACTATGGCGTCTTTGTCGCCCTGGCGCTCGCGATCGGGGCCGTCTCCTTCTGGCGGTGGCGGGCGACGGAGGCCGGCCGCGAGAAGAGCGACGCCCTCCTCCTCAGGGTGCCCGCCATCGGCCCGTTCATTGTTTCCCAGACGGTTCTCGAGTTCAGCCAGACGCTGGGCGTCCTCCTCCAGAACGGGATCACGGCCGCCGAGGCGCTCCGCATGACCGAGCGCCAGATCGGGAACCGCGTCCACCGCAAGGCCTTCGACGGGGCGATCGACCGGGTCCTGGAGGGCGAGGCCCTCTCCTCGGCGCTCGCCCGGACGGGATGCTTCCCCGAGCTCGTCCTAGACCGGCTCTCGGTCGGCGAGAACACAGGGAACGTCGTCCCCTGCCTCAAGGACATCGCCAGCACCTACCAGAAGAATATTTCGCGGCAGCTGAACCTGGCCACCAAGGTGTTCGCGAGCGCGATCCTGGCAGCCGTGTTCATCTTCGTCGGCTTCATCGCGATCGCCATGATCATGGCCGTCCTCCAGGTGAGCTCGAGCTTCAAGGTCGGCTAGAGACTTATGAGTCCGCAGAGTCGGGCCAGAGGGTTAGGCCCCACCTTTGAAGATTTCCTCGATGGGCTGCTTGAAGAGTCGTGCGATCTTGAAAGCCAATGGAAGGCTCGGGTCATATTTTCCGGTTTCGATGGCGTTGATAGTCTGGCGCGAAACTCCAAGTTCCTCTGCTAGATCGCCCTGAGACCATTTTTTCGCAGCACGTAATTCTCGCAAGAGATTCTTCATTTGTAGCGGCGGTTGGCCACGGCACTGCCGACTATCCAAAGGACGAACGTCACTATGAACGCTCGTCCCATGCCCAAGCCGTGTTCGACTTCGCCCAAATGAACTCCCGTTGAGTTCAGTGTGCTTATTACTATCCCAGTCAAGATGGTCCCTATGGCGGCAAACAGCCAAGCTTCGAGTTGGATGCGCCGTTGCAGCTCATCCATGCCGCGAACAAAGCGCATAAGGCTTCGAATGTAGAGCAGGCCTGGAAGCAATGGAACCAGCGCGAGAGTCGCCCGAATTGCGACACTCCATTCGGGGTGTCGCCTAGCCAGCATCATATTGATGAGGTAAAACACCGCCGCTACGACGAACCAGGCATTCAGCTTAATATCCCTCTTGAGGGAATAGTGACCCGAAAATGGATTACAAAGATCGGTCGTATTTAGTTGGTTTGGTTTGTTCACGCCGACACTGTAAAGGTTCCTTGTCATCTGCCAAGCGACCTTTACTATACCAAGCGACTTCAAGGCTTCAAGCTGGAGTAGGTGATGATGTCACCGTCGCTGTTCGAAAATGGACCGATTTCGAGGCACTTCGATTTGCCGGCAAACGGCTACTATTCAAAGGTAACGCGCGCGATCATGAAGCCATCGTAACCCTTGGCGCCGACAGTCTGAATCGCAGTGGCGCTCACGCGCGGATCAGCGGCAATGAGCTCGTTCATTCGGCGCACGCCCGGGACTCCGGGATCAGAGCTGCTTTCGTCGATAACCTCTCCGTTTCGCACGACGTTGTCGGCGATAATCAACGTACCCCGGTGTGAGAGCTTGAGCGCCCAGGCAAAGTACTCCGGGTAGCTTCGCTTGTCGGCATCAATGAAAATCAGATCAAACGGATCTCGGGCTTCGGCCGCAATCTGCGGCAATAGTTCGAGCGCCCGGCCGGCTCGGACCTCAACGACGTTCGCCAGTCCGGCACGCGCGATGTTCGCTCGAGCAACGTCAACGTGCTTCGCTTCTGACTCCAAGCTGATCAACCGGCCGCCGATCGGCAATGCCCGCGCCAACCAAATCGTGCTGTAGCCCGCGAGAGTGCCGATCTCCAGAATGCTCCGCGCTTCGACGCTCTGCGCCATCAACATGAGCAATTTCCCCTGATTTGGGGATACATGTATGGCCGGAAGCCCCGCCGCTTCGCTATCGCGGAGCGCCGCATCCAACACCGGGTCCTTCTCGACGAGCAAATCGGTAATGTAGCGGTCAACCGCCGTCCATTGGTCATGAGCCATAGATTAATCTCCTATTCTTGGTTGCGGTAACCTCATGGGCATAAAGAGTCAGCGTCGAAGGAAATGATGTAAAGCGCGAGCGGCCCCAAATCGGGCCATTTTGAGCGCCCGCTCGATGCGAACGCTTAGTTTCAGCGGTGCAAATGGGCCATAACGCATCAGGCCCTTTCCCTTTGGATTCACCACGTCTACGTCAAGGGCTGGCGACGACGTGCTCGTGATTCCGGATATGATCGGAACAATAGCACTCGTCTCCCGCACATTTCGAGCAATAGCGGAAATCGAGCTCGGGGTTGGACAACTCAGTCTTGCCGCAGATACGGCAACGATGACGGGGCTCGTCTCTCCCGGGCGCGCGGTCGCGCTTCGCCGCCTTGAGCATCTGGCGGCGCCGATACCTGGTGTTGCTCGCGATATCCCGGCCGAAGAAGATCAGATAATTGCCAACCGCGGCGACGATCTGAAGGCGCCCGGACGACCCTCCCATTATGAACTCGTAGCCGTAGACAAACCATGTCCCGAGGGCCAACCATTTGATTTTCACGGGGAGAATGAAAAACAGTGCCAGTTCGAAGTCTGGATTGAGATGGGCGAACGCCAGGAACACGGAGCCTGCCAGGAAGGCGTTGCTGACCGGCCTGTCCGGGGTCAGGAAGGAGAGACCCACAGTAAGAGCGCTTCCCAATAGGACGAAGAGGTTGAATCTGAAGGTTCCCCAGAACCTCTCCAGTGCGCTGCCCATCAGGCAGAACAACCACCAGGCAAAGGCGATGAACACGATGCTTGAGGGAGGAGGCATCAGCAAGAATGCGAAGATGCGCCACCACTGGCCCGCCATGACCAGCCGCGGAACCAGAAACAGCACCCCGGGTTCGAGCTTCCCTGTAAGGATCGCAACGTAGACCGCGGCCTGGCCGGCGACCAGAAAGTACGCCAGATTCGGGACCGCGAATCGGCCCAGGAACCGTTCGATCTTGGAAAGGAGGGCCATTGCTTGGAATAGGTTGGATCGGAATGGGAAAGTGTAACTGCTATCGGACATTGCCGCTCATTGTCTTACATGCAACGAAACGGAATCCAAGGCGTCACCCTCCGGGATTGCACGGGCGGTGGTATTGGCGATGAAAGGGAACGATGCAGTGGTCTTAAGCACCCTTTTGACGCAAGCCACACCGTACAGTGTCGACCAGCGATGAGTCACCTGGAAGGGACGTTCCCAGATGGGCCGAGCCAGCCGTTGGCCTCAAGAAACCGTCTGAGATCCTTGGATTCGGCTGAAAGCGGAGGCAGCCAGAGGCCGAGCCGTTCGCGGACCCACCAGGATCCGTCTCGGGTGCCCGGGTCCGCGAATCTGTATCGGTAGGCCACCGCCCTGACGAATCGTGGCTCCTTTGCCGGAAAGGGATTGGCCGCGAAGAGGCTCAGCGCGCCCCTGTCATTGTGAAGGAGCTTCCAAACCAGGTTGAGCGTCCACGGGTATGCGGCGGGCGAGGACATCGACGCAAACCACATCTGCCAGTCGAGCCTCAGCTGGTACGGCGCGATTTGCGGCGGCCGCGACAATGGGTCCACAGGAAGCCCGCGATAGGGGTAGGGTTTCCAAAGGGCCGTGTCATCGGGAACCGCCGAATCCGTACCCTCGAAAACGACATTTGCGCGCTCTCGACCGATCGAACCGAACGCGCCGTAGGTGTTCACAAGCTCCAGAGGGTCGAACGATGCGTTCATGACCTGGTGCGGCGAAAACAGATTGGCGACCGGCTTGACGCTCAGGGCAGCGACAACCGCGCAGACCGCCCATGACGTGGCGATCATCGGCCGGTTCGGCCGGGCCGCCAGTCCCGCCTTCTGCCCCGCGGCGCCGAGCCGACTGGGTAAAATCCGGCCCCAGAATGAATCGTCGAGGCAGGCCAGCGCCGGAATGATCGTCAGCCAGTTCAGGAACGAGAGGTTGCCGCTCAGGATCAGGACCACCTGGAAAAGGATGATCACAACGCCGGCGGTGTGGCGAATCTTCCTGGGGCCAAACACGAACCACGGGGCGACCAGCTCGGCAAGATGGTTGAGGACGACGCCCGCCTCCAGCTCCCATCTCGGAAGGAAATGGAACCACCGGCTAAGCGGGTTCGGAATGGGCTGGGTTTCAAAGTAGTAGAAAAGCGCGGACAGGTCGCGCCAGCAGGAGTCGCCCCTTATCTTTATGAGGCCCGCGCCGAGCATGATCCTGAATATCAGCCATCGGAAAAGCCATATGACCGCCACGGGCGTCTCCCGCCCGGGAAGCGGCCTAGGGTCGAGAAGCGGGCAAAGGAAGATCGCAAGAAATCCGGTCTCAAGCAGCTGGAATTCCCACCCATACCCGTACCAGTCCTGACCGACATGCACAAACGAGAGGTAAAGGGCCCACAGGACGGCCAGAAGGGGCGCATTGGCGTATCCGGCTACGACCACGCACGAAAGCGCAAATCCGGTCCACGCTGCCGCGACAAGCGCGCCGTCCGAATGCCATAGCCAGAAGATCGACGGGAGCCGGGCAAAGCCGGCCCCGGAAGAGCCCAGAGCGTTGCCGACCCGATCCAGGAATGCGCCCACTGGAAGCAGCCCGTCGGACCCGATCAGCGGAAGAATCTGGTTCGCCGCCACGAGAAACGCGACCGCGTAGACAAGCCCGAGCAGCCGCAGAATCACAAAGCGTGTAAGCCAGTATGTTGGCGCCGGAGAAGCCATTGATCCGTCCTGGCTTAGCTCCCGATCGTAAGGTCTCATGAATCGTAGTGCCTCGTTCGGAAAGCCGGTGGCCAGACGGTCCTGTTTGAGCCTCTGTGCAGGGACGAGGCAAGCCCCGAAGGCGCTCGTCGCCTCAAAATGGGTGGGTTTTTGGACAGTTCGGATTTCGGCAACATCATCTGAGAAGGGCGTGATCGGGATTTGACTCGGCCCGGAGGCGGAGCAGCCTTTTTGCTGTGCGCACAGTCCAACATGCCAAACCCATAAAAAAGACCGCGCCAAGATCCCTCCGCGTGGCCACGGCTGGTTATCACGGCGGACAGGTCCTGGCCCAGGCGCGCGATGAAAGCCGCCGACTCCTGCTAAGCAGATTGCGGCGGGAATATTCGGCTTCGGTCTGCGCTCGGACTCTCCAGGTCAACGAAAGCCTTCCGGCTTACAGGGCTGAGTGAACCTGGAGCTTTATTCCTCTAAGACGGGGAATACTGAGCCCAACTTGGTCGCAATCCAGGCAGCCGACCTTGGAATGCTGCCGACCGTTCTGGTATGCCCGTTACTCGCCGGAGAGCCACTGACCGCCTTGCGCACGACCGCAATGGTTGGAGGAAGGCGTTACGTCGTGCTCTGCGATTTGGCGAGACCGATCAACCGGCGCGCATTGGCGAAGGCAGGCGTGCTTGATGATTCCGCATCGGCGCGGATCATGCAGACCTTTGCAATGTTGCTGGCACGGTAGGGGTGTTAGGGGATTGATTGGGCAAGGGAACGAAGGCCACATCAATCTGTCGTTGTTCGAAAAAGGGTGCTTATTGGGCAGGTAAACCCCTGGTCCCCGAATTCATCGAGGCCGCACATTACCGTAGGCCGCGGATCCAGTATCGCTGCAGGAAAACACCCCGCTCCTCCAAAAACATCTCCGAATCCAGAATGCCTCCATTTCGGAGTATTACCTTGGCGGACGCGACGTTCGCCTTGTCGCAGGTGACAAACGCCTCCTTCAACCCGCTTGCCGCCGCTCGATCCAGAGTTAGCCGGAGAATCTCATTCCCAAAACCCTGTCCACGGGCGCTAGGACGGATGCCATAGCCGATGTTGCCCCCTTCACGGAGCAGCTTCGGCGTGAGCGCGTGCCGTATGCTCGATACCCCCACCACCTCAACCCCGTTGCGCACGAGCCAAAACGTTGAGTGCGCTGCATATCCGTCTCGAATGCCCACGCCTCGCGAGGANNCTTCGAGCCTTTTCAGGAGCGCACTGAAGTCGCTTAGATCGAATCCGATTGTGAAGGGGATAAATGGCTCGCCTCGGGCAACGAATTCCGCGACGTGCCCGCGATACGAAGACTCAAGAGCAGCCGCCGGGCGCATGAGTTCAATGGGCAAAGCCATAATTCATGTGTCAGCGTCAAGCGCATCCGCATTGCAATGCAAGCCACTCGAGTCGCACCACCTTCCCCTAAGCGCGCAGAAGAAGGAAGCAGCCAATGTCAGAAATGCCTGATTTGGATGTGTCGAATCGAAAGGGATCGAAATAGAAGCGCCCGGAGCGCATGTCGTTAGGATACCGCACGCGAAGCACATGATCTTCATGTCCAACGAGGCAGATGTACTCCGCGAGGTTGACACTTTCATTGGCGGGTTGCCAAGCGCCTGAGACCCGAAGATTACGGGCATTGGGCATGGGCAGCGGTATCCCATAAAGGGCCGATATTGAGATAGGCTCTCGTACCAAGGCCAAGGGGACCTGGGGGCCTGCGGACCTACGTCGCCCTCACGAACCAAACCGAACATCGGGAAATACCCCATAGCCGGCTGGCGTCCGGGATTGTACGCTCCGGGGTAGGCAAAGCTGAGAGAAATCGCTCCCATCGTAATGACTCAAAACAAATAATGATTATGCTCCAAAATCTAGAAAACTTTTACGGTAAGAAGCTCGCCGCGTCGGATGGGGAAATCGGGCATGTTAAGGACTTCTACTTTGACGACGCAGCCTGGGCGATTCATAGGTCCGTCGCCACCAAGCAGAAGTCTATAGAAGATCCGAGTCGATGGTCGGGGCCGCCGCCGAGCACACGGATTCCGCTAATGCTCGCCGTTCGTGACCAGGTTATGCTCGAAATACCGCTTTAGCGCCAGCAGGTAGTAACTCTGCGCTTCTCCTTGGGGGATATGGTTCTGTTCCGGCAGCAAAATCAGATCGAACGCTTTTCCCGCCTTCTCCAGGGCGTCGATCATCTGGATGCAGCCGGAAAACGGCGCGTTCACGTCCGACGTGCCGTGAACTATCAAAAGGCGCCCCTTGAGGCACTTCGCCAGCAAGAGGTTCGAGGCGTAGTCGTATGCGGCCTTGTTCGCGACCGGGTCTCCCAGGTACGACTCCAATCCAGGACTAAGGAGCCGGAGGTCGGTGGCGGCCGAGAGGGCGACGCCGACCTTGAAAAAGTCCGGAGCTTGAAGCATCGCGCGAAGGGTGAAGTACCCGCCGAAGGAACCTCCGAAAACCCCGACGCGGGACTCGTCTATATAGGAATTCTCGTTAGCCAACTGCTTGATCACTGCGACGTGGTCTGGGATCTCGTTGCGGCCGAAATTCATGTACACGACGTCTTGGAACGCCTTGCCGCGATTCGGTGTGCCGCGCGCATCGACGCTGACCACCACGAATCCTAGGTTTGCGACAGCTTGGTCAAAAGCTGTCGAGACGCCGATGTAGTTGTGAGACACCCACGTCGTTTGGGGGCCGGCATAGATGGCATCGATGACCGGATACTTCCTGGCCGGGTCGAACCCGTGCGGCAAATACATGACCCCGTACAGGTCGGTCGTACCGTCGGCGGCTTTGGCGGTGAACTCTCGCGGCGGCGACCGGAGCGACTCGAACGGCGTTCCGTCCGCCTTCGAGATCACGGCCAAAAGCTTCCCATCGGCGGTCCGGAGATCGGTTTCCGGGGCCCGATTTACATCGGAGAAAGTGTCGAGAAAGAACCGCTTCGACGGCGAGAAACGAATCCCTTCGGACCGGTTGTCGCCTATGAAAGCCAGGTAGATGGAGCCATCGTGAACGCCTTGGGCGTCGGTGAGGCGCGTCGATTCACCGCCCTCCAAACTAACTCGGTACAACTGAATGTCGTAGGGGCGTCCCGGACCGCCATAAGCCGTATAGTAGATCCACCCGTGGTTGAGGTCCACCTCGAGGACCCGAGACACTGGCTTCTGGGCGCTCGTGAGTTGGCGGATCATCTTGCCTGCAAACGAGTAGAGGTATATCTGGTTCCATCCGTCTCGCTCCGAGAGCCATAGAAACCGGTCCCTGCCCACCGGGGTGTAGTTCGGACTGTTAGGCAGGCTTAGAGCAAGGTCAAAGAACGTTGGCGTGGTCTCGGAGAAGAGATCGCGCGTCTTGCCCGTATTCTGGTCGACGACGACGAAGCCCACGCGCTTCAGGCCGGACCTCACGGCGACCGGATCGCCGGACGGGCTCCAGCCAATCCATCTTAGATCGCTAGAATCTTGGATGGGCTTCGTCCGTCCGGTCGAAAGGTCGATCAGCTCCGTTTGGATCGACGCCTTCGGATAGCCAATCCTGGGGAGTCGTACGCTAACCACTCTGTCCAAGGGTTCGAGCCAGTCGACGATTGGATATTCGGGAACCTGCCGCTCATCAGACTTGGCGGCGATTATGGTGCGGCTATCGGGGGACCATTGGGCGTCTTCCGCATCCCAGCCGTTGTCGCGCACACCTGCCTGGGTGAGCGGCCGCTCCTTTCCACCAAGAGCGGGCCGCACATATAGGTTGCCCCCTGCCGACCCCAGCAGCCAGTCTCCGTCTGGTGACGCCTTCTCGTAGACGTCCGGCACGAGCGCCATGATGCCGTGTCGGATGAACCGCGGTACAGGAGTCGGTTGGGCTGGGCGCGCAGACTCGATGGCGTAGCCCGGCAAGTGGAGGATGAAATCCTTCGATGCAAAACTGAATCGGATCGATTGTTCGCCCGGCTCGAGGGTAAATGTCGAAAACGGCAATCCCGTTGCCTTCGGTTGGTAACCCAGGGCCTTAGATAAAGCTGCGTTGACGCGGTCCGGGTCGAGCATCTCGGATTTTGTGTTCGCGACAGGGTCGACGATCATCGCGTGTGCCGCACCCGAAGAGCCTTCGACGTACCAAAACCTGTTCCCGTCCTCCATCCAGTGCGGCTCGATATATCCACCCGTGATCTGGTACGGCGCCGCGAAAGTCCGAAAGTAGAGCTGCTCGCTCGGCGAGAATTGTGCCCGTGCCACAACGCTGGTGGCCGCGAGCAGTAAACAAAGTGACGTTCGCATAAGTTGGAGCCTATCCGGAACCATAGATTTGAGGGTAAAGGACATTTCCATAAGATGTGTTTGGGCCCAGATCCCGCCAGCCTCGTGTAAGTGCCAATTGGAGGCCAGACGTGACAAACAATCGAGCGACCACCCGTGGGGTATTCTCCCCATAAATGCTGAAACAGCCGTAACTAGAATTTTTATAACTACATGCTTTCAACGATTGTCGCGAAGTGTCTCTAAAAGGACCCAAACTGAATCGGCCCAAACCGCCGTTCCCATTACGGGACCTCGTACACCTCGACGATAGCGACACCCGTGTCGCCGCTGGCGCCGGTCGCAGCCGCCGTGTAGGCCCCAGGGGGAAGCGTGATGAGGAGCGCCGAGTCATGGCTCGTCGGATCGTTCCAGGCGAACGCGTGCACGGCAGCCGCCGTGCTCGAGATCTCCGGGTTCCCGCCCCAGCCGTCGTTTGCGGCGATGACAGCCTGGGTCGAGGGGTTCTGGAGCGTGAGCTCGGGGTCAGGCAGGGTCCCCCCGACGTTGAAGGGCGCGACCGCTATCGCCGGCCCGGAGGCGCGGATGAGGACCGTCAGCGAGGTCGAGCCGCCGATCACGAATCCCGCGAAGAGCGCATTCGAGCCGCTGCCGACGTCGACCCGCGCCGCCAGGTTGATGAGCCTCGGGGTCGAAGGCGCATACGTGCCGGTGGGCGTCGCGTCGTAAACCTCGGCCAGCGCGTCCCCCGTGTCGCCGCTCTGGCCGGCAACCTGGGCCGTATAGGCACCCGGCGCGAGCGAGAGGTCAAGGGCCGCGTCATGGCTCGCGGGGTTGCCCCACGCGAAGGCGTGGACGGCCGCGGCCGCGGCCACGAGCTGCGCCGTCCCGCCCCAGCCCTCATTCGTATCGATGGCCACCTGCGCGGAATTAAACACCTGCAGCTGCGGGTCGGGCAGCGTTCCCGGCACATTGAAGGGCGCCGCGGCTATGGCCGGCCCCGACGCGCGGACGAGGAGCGACTGCGAGCCCGAGGTCCCCGCGCCGCCGGAGACGAAGCCTGCGAAGATGATGTTGGCGCCGGTCCCCACTTCCGCACGGGCCGACAGGTTGATTAGGCGCCCCGGGTCCGAGGTGCCCGCGACCCCGACCGTCGCCGGGTTGCTGGTCGCCGTTCCCGCCGCGTTCGTCGCGACGCAGGTGTAGGACCCGGCGGCCGAGGCCGCATCGCTCAGAAGGAGTGTCGCATTCGTGGCGCCGGCCACCGGCGCCGAGCCGTTCAGCATCCACTGGTACGTCGGCCCGTTGCTCGCCGCCGCGTCCAGGGCGACCGTCCCGCCGGTGACCGTCACCGAGATCGGCTGGGTCGTGAAGACCGGGGCGTCCGCCGAGGGGGTCGGCGTGGGTGTTGGGGTCGGCGTCGGTGTCGGCGTGACCTGCGGGGTGACGATGACCTCATAATCAAGGACGCTTGAGGACAGCCCCGACAGTTCCGTCCCCTCGAATGCCTGGAAGAGGATCATGAACTTCCCCGGGGCGGTCGGGGTGCCGGTAAGGATGGGATTCGGGGTGTCGAGGACCCCGGGGACCGTCAGGTTGTCGCCGATCTGGTCGCTCAGCACCAGGCCGGGGGGAATGGAGCCCGAGATCTCCCAGGACCCGGGGAAGGACGAGGTCTGGGGATCGGACATGAGCGCGAACTCGACCCCCTCGATCTGCGAGCCCTGGACGACCGTGTACGGGCTCGGGTGGCCCGGGATCCCGGTCGTGAGCTCGTACTGCGTCGCTCCGGCAGCCGAATCGACCGCGCCGAGCGCGGCAACCGTGGCCACGGCCGCCTTGACGACGGTGCCGACCGGCGACTCAAGGACCACTTCGGCCGCCTCGGCGGCCAGGCGCACCGCCGGCGACCGCTGCAGGAATGCGAGCAGCATCACCGCAGGCAGGCGCAGGCGCTGGAGCCCGGAAGTCACCCAATGGCGCGTCAGGAAAGCCGGCATCAGTTGCACCCGCAGCCCGCTCCGCCCACGCCCCGGCCGCCCTGCGCCGCCTCGCGCGAGAAATAAACATGGTCCATCATCGCGGTCCCCAGGGGATCTCGGTTCGGGTCCATGGTCTCATCCGCAAGGTACTGCCGCTGCCAGGGCTTGACCCGGGTCGCCTGCGCGGACGTGCAGCCGGAAAGGGCTGCAACGCCCAGCGCGAGCCCAAGGAGGATCCATCCCGGTTTGTTCATGGGGTTACGCCTCTTATGACGCCCGTTTGGCTTTTGGGTTTCGAACATTCCGCGTCAGCCGGAGGCGACATAGTTGAAGAACCCGCGGGTCTGCGCCCTCTCCTTCTCGGTCAGGATGATCCCCTCCGCCCCCGGCACCGAGCGGATCATCTCGAGTCCCGCCTGGACGCCCGCGATGAAGGCCGAGGTCGAGAGCATCCCCGCCTGGAGGCAGGTCTCGGCGATAACCGTGCACTGGGTGCAGCCGTTCGCGACGGGCCAGCCCGTCCTTGGGTCGATGATGTGGCCGTAGCGCTTGCCGGCAAACGTGAACGAGCGGATGTAGTCGCCCGAGGAGGCGATCGACTTGCGCGTCAGCCCGACGCTGCCCCAGTTCTTCCCCGGATTCTTCGGGTCCTCGAGCCCGATGTGCCACGCGGGGCGCCCGGGCGGTGCGCCGGAGGCGCGCAGGTCGTGGCCGAAGTCGACGAGTGAGCTCTCGATCCCGTGGTCCTTCGCGATCAGGGCCACGATGTCGACGGCGTACTCCTTCCCGAATCCCCCGAAGTCGAGCGCCATACCGGGCTCGGGCAGGAACACCTTCCCGGGCTGCCTCTTCACCTTGGACCAGCCGACCAGCCGGAGGGCGGCGGCAATCGCCGCCGCGTCCGGGACCACCGGGGGCGTCGCCTTCCAGTTCCAGATCCGGATGAGCGGAAGCGCCGAGGGATCGAGGATCCCGCGGGTCATGAAGAAGAGCGTGTCGCACATCGCGAGGAGCCCCTCCGTCTCGGGGTCGACCGGGACCCAGTCCTTCCCCGCGGCGTCGTTGATCCGGCTGACGATGCTGCCGGGCTGGAACCGGGAGTACTTGGCCTCGAACGCGTGGACCCACCCTTCCGCGGCAGCCTCGAACCTCTTCGCCTGCTGGTCGCCGCCCGGCGCCGCATACTGCACCTCGCACTGGGTGGCCATCGCGCGGAACGCCAGGCGCCTCAGGGGCAATGTCGTCCCCGTCCCCGCGGGGGCGGGCTCGGGCGTCCTTTCCTGCCTGGATACGATGGCCATGGGTATGCGCTACCAGGATATCCTAGCACCCGCGGACATGATGTTCGCAACCGGATAGGCGCTCTGGGGCGTGACGCCATCGACCCCACGCATGGCGTAGCGGTCATAGCCGAGATCCAGCCGGACGTGGGCACAGGGCTTCCAAGTGACCTTCAATCCGTAGGTTACGGCATCGAATGAGGAAAGCCTATAGTCCGAGGAATACGCCGGGCCGTTGCCGTTCGGAATCGGGGTCGGCGTGATGTCCGTGTCGTCCAGGTTGTAGTAATAGAAGCGCGCCGCGTCCTGGCGGGTGAACCGCAGGTCGGGCTCAAGGGTGACCTGCTTCCCGAGCTTCTGGATCCAGCGCAGCTCGGCCGTATTCGAGGTGACGCCAAATGTGTCCGAATAGAAGCGGTAGCTGCCCTCGAGCGCGCCCGCCAGTCCCGGGAACGCCCGGTTCACCGAGGCGAGCGCGGTCCCCATGTTGCGCTCGCCCGGGCGGTTCTCCGCGAACGCGAGGGGGAAGAGGGACCCCAAGGCGAGCTCCTCGGTCTTCTGCACCAGCTTGTACTGGTCGTCCAGGTAGCCGGTCTCGCGGCCCCACGTAAAATTGAGGGCCACGGTCGTCAGGAGATCCAGGACCTGGCGCACCCCGACGATGGCGTTCGTGGCCTCTTTCCCCGCATAGGTGTGCTCCGGGTCGAAGAAGGTCTCCACGTCGTCGCTGTGGCCGACAACGCCCACGAGGAGGATCGTGTTCTTCGTGTTGAAGTCGCTCGAGGTGTTCACCGACCAGCCGCGCGACACGTAGTCGTGCTCGCGGCTTTCCGAGACGCCGACCGCGACCTGGGTTCCCGCAAACTGCCGCGAAAAATCGAGCTCCCACGCCTTCCTGTGGTCCGTCAGCTCCGCAAGCGGCACCTGGAGCGAGCCCGCGGGGGCCGGGATCCCGTTCGGCGACGCCCCGGCGATCGCGTCGTTCAGGAGCGTGACCCCAAGCTGCATCGCGGGGCCCAGGTCCTCGCTCGCGACCAGCCCCAGCGTGCGGACATTCACCCGGCCCCCCGCCTCATCGTAGTACTCGTACCGGGTGGCGACCCAGTCCTCCGCGCGCCCCGCCCGGGGGCACACGAGGGCGAGGACAAGGGCCAGGGGGGCCGCCGGGATCCACCGGCGGGCCGGTGCCGCGCGCATCCCCGGCTTGTGCCCCCTCATCAGTTGCGCGATATCTCGACCGACGATATCTGGAAGCTCGCGTTCAGGAGCTGCGGGTTCGCCCGGTCGACCTGCATCGAGTACTGCTCGATCCCGATGTAGGGCGAGCGCTTGCTGAGCGCCAGGTAGAACTGCTTCAGCGTGTTCCAGTCGACCTTGTTGATGTTGAACTCGAGCGTATGGACCGAGAACTGCCCGCTGCTCGCGTCCTTGGGGGCGCCGCTCGTCGTGCCCTTCAGGTCCATCTCGGCGGTGATGGCCGAGACCTCGGCGAGGAGCTTCGTCGCGTCGAGCGTGCGGACCGCGTCCAGCCGGCCGGCGGCCGACTGGGCCTGGGCCTCGATGGTCGCCCGGTTCGACAGCCACTGCTGCTGCTCATTCAGGTTCGCGGTCGTCACGCGGGAGGCCCGGATGAACCGGGCCGCCCGCCCGCTGACGCTCGAGAGCCACACCAGCGCAACCATGACCAGGAATCCCGTGATCAGGATCTTCTCCCGGATGAGGAGCGACAGGAAGAAGGCCCGGAGGCTGCGGATCATGTGGCGGCGGGGACGAGCGCCCCGGGCTTGAAGGTGACGATGAGCGTGAAGCTGACCACGTTGTCCCGGGCGCGCTGGCCCT
>PMSP01000078.1 GCA_003168315.1 Opitutaceae bacterium | reverse complement strand
CGCAGTGCCTCACCCTCGACGACGCCGTCAGGACCGCCGCCTCGGCCTGCCGGCCGGGCGGCGACGTCCTCCTCAGCCCCGGTTTTTCCAGCTTCGACATGTTCCGCAACTACGAGGACCGCGGCGACCGCTTCGAAAGGGCAGTCGCGGAACTCCAATCCGCCCGAGTTTGATATAGCTTTGACCCCCACAACCCGCAACCTGACTGCATCCCGACTCTGCCATGAAAATACTCAAAATCCTAGGAATTGCGGCCGGCGCGCACGCGCTGGCGCTTGTCCTCCTCCTTTCAAGCCCGGGCTGCAGCAACACCAAGGCTGCCGGACCGGACGCCTCACCGATCACGGCCGCGCCCACTGACGCGTCCGCGCAGGGCGCGACCATCACGGTGCCCGACTCTGTGGGTATCCGATATAGTCCTACGCGACCCGGCACCACGGTCGCATCCGCCCTCGAGGCGCAGCCCGTCACCGGCGTGACCCCGGCGACGACCTACACCGTGGGCAAGGGCGACAACCTCTCCGGCATAGCGAAGAAGAACCAGATCACCAAGGCGGACCTGGCGGCGGCGAACAACCTGAAGCTGGGTTCCATCCTGCACGTGGGACAGAAGCTCATCATTCCCTCGAAGCCGGGCCAGGAGTCGGCCGGCGTCCCGGCCTCGACTCCCGAGCCGACGGCCAAGGCCGCCGAGGCGTCGCCCTCCGACAGGGCCCTGGCCGAGTCGACCCGGCACGTGGTCAAGCCGGGCGAGACCCTGGGCGGGATCGCCCGCAAGTACGGCGTCAAGCAGGGCGAGATCGCGGTGGCCAACAACATCACGGACCCGCGGAAGATCCAGCCGGGCCAGGAGCTCATCATCCCCGCGAAGTCCTCGACAATGACCGCAAAGCAGGCGCGCTCGACGAAGGCCGCCGCGCCGGACGCCTCCGGGCCGGCCGCCGGCGAGACCTCCGGCAAGCCGGCCGGCGCGCCGCCCGCGGACCAGGACCTCGACGCCGGGCTCAAGTCCTCGAGCGCCGCCGACGTCCCGGTGGTCAAGATCGAGGATCCCTCGGCGGCGCAGCCGAAGAACCCCTGACGAAGCGCCATGGCAAGCGAGAGGCCCGCCGAGTCCCCCACATTCCGGTCGATCGCGAGTCCCGTAGCCGTCATCGTCGTCTGCGCGATCGGCCTCACGTTCCTCGGGCTGACGATCCTCTTCAGCGCCAGCGTCTCGCTGAAGAAGGACCCATACTTCTACCTGGACAAGCAGGTGATCGGCGTCGTCGCGGCGGGCCTCCTCTGCTTCGTGGCGAGCAGGATCAACCTCGACTACGCCCGGCGGGCCTCGGCCTGGATTGCGGCGGCGGCGCTCATCCTCCTCGTGCTGGTGCTGGTCCCGCACCTCGGCGTCTCCGTCAAGGGAAGCCGCAGGTGGCTTGGCTACGGCGCGGCGCGCCTGCAGGTCTCCGAGTTTGCGAAGCTGGCGATGGTGTTCTGCCTCGCCCACTACCTCGCCCTGAACCAGACGCGCATCGGCGACCTGAAGCGCGGCTACCTCTATCCGCTCGCCATCATAGGCGCCTTCACGGGGCTCATCCTCCTCGAGCCGGACTTCGGCACGGCTGCGCTCGCCCTCTCGGTCGGCCTGATCCTCCTTTTCCTTTCCGGCGCCAAGTGGCGCTACATGCTCCCGACGATCGCCCTCTCGGCCATGGCCTTCGCCCTCCTGGTCGCCAACAACCCGAACCGCCTCAGGCGGTTCACCGCATTCCTGGACGTCGAGGGCAACAGGCAGGGGGGCACGTACCAGCTCTACCAGTCGCTGGAGGCCTTTGCGGCGGGGGGCACCTCGGGCGCGGGGCTGGGGCAGGGGCGCCAGCAGATCAATTTCCTGCCCGAGGCCCACACTGACTTCATCTTTGCGGTCGTCGGGGAGGAGCTTGGCATGTGGTTCACGCTCGGGGTCGTGGCCGTCTTCGCCATCATGTTCATCGCGGGCTTGGCCCACCTGCGCCGGGCGCCGAACCTCTTCCATTTCCTGCTGGCGACCGGCTGCCTGCTCCTCATGTGCCTGCAGTCGATCGTCAACCTGGGCGTCGTGACGGGCGTCCTCCCTACCAAGGGGATGTCGCTCCCGTTCATCAGCGCCGGCCTCTCGAACCTCCTCCTGATGGGGCTGCTAGTCGGGATCCTGATCAACACCCAGCGCACCTGGGCGCGGGCGTCGCTTCCGCAGGGCGCGGGCGCGATGCGCGAGGTCCTGGCATGAGCCGCTTCCTCATCTCCTGCGGCGGCACCGGGGGGCATCTCTCCCCGGGGATATCACTTGCCGAGGGGCTGGTCGCGCGGGGCCACGAGGCAAGGCTTCTCATCAGCATGAAGAAGGTGGATGCGCGCCTGATTGAGAAGTACCCCCACCTCAAGTTCGAGCGGGTGCCGGGAACCGGCTTCTCATGGCACCCTGCAAGGCTGGCCCGCTTCGCGGTGTCGCAGGTCTCCGCGCTCAGGTGTTGCCTCGGGCTCGTGCGTTCGGGGCGGCCGGACGTGGTGGTCGGATTTGGCGGGTTCACCTCGGCGCCCGCCGCGGTCGCAGGGCGCCTGCACGGGATCCCCGTGGCGCTCCACGAGGCGAACCGGGTGCCTGGCCTCGCGATACGCTCGCTCGGCCGCTTTGCGCGCCGCGTGTACCTTCCGCTCGGCATCCGGGTCGGGGGCGTGCGGTCCGCGGCGACGCGGCACGCCGGTCTTCCCGTTCGCAGCGAGATCGTCCGCATGCCGGGGGCCTCGGCCCGCCAGGCGCTCGGGCTCGACCCGAAGCAGAAGGTGGTGGTCATCCTCGGCGGGAGCCAGGGAGCCTCGGTGCTTAACGCCTGGGCGCGCTCCAAGTTCGAGGCGCTGGCGCTCGAGAAGGTCCAGATCTACTGCGTCACGGGGCTCGGCAAGTCCGCGGCTGAGACGGTCGTCCTCACATCGCGCACGGGCGAGCCCGTGAAGGCCATTTACACGCCCTTCTGCGACCGGATCGCCGAGCTCCTTTCCGCGGCGGACCTCGTGGTCTCGAGGGCCGGGGCGGGAACCATCGCCGAGCTCATCCGCTGCGAGGTCCCGGCGATCCTTGTCCCGTATCCCCACGCGGCCTCGGACCACCAGCGCGCCAACGCCGCGTTCTTCGAGAGGCAGGGCGGGGGCCTCGTCGTCGAGGAGTCTTCGCTCGGCGGCCTTCATTCCGAGGTCCTGGAGCTCGCCTTCAACGAGTGGCTCCTGCGCCAGTTCCGCGGCAACCTGAAGCGCATGGACAGGATGAACTCGCTCGACGTTATGCTTTCGGACTTGGAGGCCATGGCGCGCTCGGGCCCCGGGGGCCGCCTGGGACGGTCCGCCGAAGTGGCCGCATGAGACCGTCGCCGCTGCCCCGACTTTTCGGTACGGACGTGCGCCGGATCCACTGCCTCGGCGTCGGGGGAATGGGCGTCGCCCCGCTCGCAATCTACCTGGCCCGCTCAGGGTGGAGCGTCTCCGGCGAGGATGACGCCCTTTCGGCCGAGGTCGCGGCGCTCTTGGCCGCGGCGGGCGTCGCGGTCGGTCCGCTGCCCGCTGACGCCGACCTCGTGGTTCGCTCGTCGGCCATCCCGGAAACACATCCCTCCTTCATTGCCGCCGCCTCGCGGGCCCTGGCGCCCGTCCGCCGCGGCGAGCTGCTTGCCGAGGTCTCGCGCGGCAGGAGGCTCGTCGCCGTCTGCGGCTCGCACGGCAAGACGACCACGACGGCCATGCTCGTGACCGCACTCCGCCGCTCCGGCTTCCCGGCCGGCTATGTCGGCGGGGGCCTCTTCAACGACGCCACCCCTCCCGCCGGCGCCGGCTCGAACGACTGGCTGGTCGCGGAGATCGACGAGAGCGACGGCACGATCGACGGATTCTCGCCCGAGATCACGGTCCTGGTGAACTTGGACTGGGACCACCCGGACCGCTACAGGAGTCCCGCGGAGCTGGAAGCCGCCTTTGTCGCCCTCTGCGCCAGGACCCGGGGAACCGTCCTTGTCAGCGACGCGTGCCCCCTCTCGCTCCGACTAGCGCCGTCCGCGGTCACCTATGGACGGAGCGGGAGCTTTTCGGCGACCGTCGCCGGCGAGAGGGATGGGCGGATGACGCTTGCCCTAGGCGGCCGCTTCACCTCCCCCTCGGCGACTGTCGGCACCACCGGGGACTTCAACGCGTCGAATGCGACGGCTGCGCTGGCCGCCTCCCAGCTGATGGGTGCCGACACCGGCAGTGACGCCCTATCGGGCTACCCGGGAGTACGCCGCCGGCAGTCCGTTCTCATGGAGGAAGGCCGCCTGACGGTCGTCGAGGACTACGCCCACCACCCCTCGGAGATCAGGGCGCTCCTCCCGAGCCTGCGCCGGCGCCTTGCGCCCGGGGGCCGGCTGATAGCCGTCTTCCAGCCCCACCGCTACAGCCGGACGGCAAGCTTCAAGGCCGAGTTCGCGGCTTCGCTGGCGCTTGCCGACAGCATCCACCTCCTCGACGTCTATCCGGCGGGCGAGGCTCCGGTATCCGGGGGCACCACCGCCGACGTCTACGCCGAACTCAGGCGGGGCGCCCCGATGCTTCCCGTCACCTACCTGCCGGGCGGCGGCCCGGCTTTTGTCGGTGCCCTGCTGCGCGAGGCGAGGCCCGGGGACCTTGTCGCCTTTGTCGGCGCGGGCGACATCGACCTCGCCGCCCGAGCCTGGGTTGAGGCTGCAAGGAAGAGGATTGCCCTCTCGCGCCGATGGGACCGCTTTGCCGAGACGGTCCGCCCGCTCCTTTCCCGCGCGGCGAAGCTCGCCCGGGACGAGCCCCTGGCCGCCAAGACGACGCTTCGCGTCGGCGGCGCGGCCCGGGTCTTCGCGGAGCCTGCGGGCGAGGAGGACCTGCGGACGCTTCTCCGGGAGGCGAAGGGGGACAATGTCCCGATATTCGTGCTCGGCCGCGGCTCAAATTTGATCGTGCCTGACGAGGGCGTCGAGGGACTCGTCATCTCGCTGTCCAACAAGTGCTGGTCCGGATTCGAGTCGCTGCCCGACGGGAGGGTCAGGGCCGGAGCCGGCCTGCGCCTTAAGAACCTCTGCGGGCTCGCGGCGTCGGCGGGAATCTCCGGCTTTGAGTTCCTGGAGGGGATTCCGGGGAGCGTGGGAGGCGCCTTGCGGATGAACGCCGGCGCGATGGGGGGATGGATCTTCGACGTCGTCGACGAGGTCCGGCTGATGTCCATGGACGGCGAGGTGAGCGACCGTCCGCGCTCGACAATGCACGTGGACTACCGGTACTGCGCCGAGCTGCGCGAGGCAATCGCGCTCGGGGCGATCCTGCGGCCGATGTCGAAGTCCGATCCATCCGCGGTCGGGAGGCAGATCGACGACTATCGCCGGAAGCGCCACGAGTCCCAGCCCCGCGAGCCGAGCGCGGGATGCATGTTCAAGAACCCCCCCGGCGCTTCCGCCGGCAAGCTCATCGAGGAGAGCGGCCTCAAGGGATCCCGCGTCGGCGGGGCGGAGGTTTCGCGGGTGCACGCCAATTTCGTCATCAACTGCGGGGATGCCACCAGCGCCGACGTCCTCGAGCTCGTCCGGCGCGTGAGGGCCGGCGTCCGCCAGGCCAAGGGCGTGGACCTCGAGCCCGAGGTGCTCCTCTACGGCAGGGAATGGAGGGACGTCCTGTGACGCCGATAATCGCCGTGTTCGCCGGGGGAACCTCCGCCGAGAACGAAGTGTCGGCCGGATCCGGGGCGGCCTGCGCGGTTTTCCTGGCGCGGTCGTTCACGACTCGCCTTTTTCCCGTCATCGCCGACGCGATTCCTGACGGCTTCGACCCGGCGCGGCACGTCGTCTTTTCGACGCTCCATGGGACCTTCGGGGAAGACGGCGGCATGCAGCGCCTGCTCGACGCCGCCGGGGCCGCCTATGCCGGCTGCGATGCCGTGTCTAGCGCCCTCACCATGGACAAGGAGCTCACGAAGAGGACGGTTTCGGCCAGGGGGATTCGCGTCGCCGAGGGCTTTACGTTTGACGCGGCCTCGAAGCCCGAGCCGGCCGAGATTGTGAAACGTCTCGGGCGAAACGTGGTCCTCAAGCCCAACAACGAGGGAAGCAGCGTCGGCCTGCGCATCGTCGGGGACCATGCGGGCCTCTCGGCCGCCCTCACTTCGATCTCCGGCGGCCGTTGGATCGTGGAAAAGAGGATCGAGGGGACCGAGGTCTCGGTCGGCATCATCGGCGGCAACGCCGTCGGGATCGTGCAGATCACGCCGAAATCGGGCGTCTTCGACTACAAGAGCAAGTACACGAAGGGCGCGTCTGAGTACGTCGCCCCGGCTCCGCTGGAAATCCCGCTCGACGCGCGGCTCAGGTCCGCCGCCGAGACGGCCTTTTCGGCGTGCGGGTGCCGGGACTTCGCCCGCGTGGACTTTATGATCTCCCCGGATGGCGAGCCGTTTTTGCTCGAAATAAACACACTGCCTGGCATGAAGGAGACGAGTCTGCTGCCGATGTGCGCTCGATGCGCGGGACTGGATTTCACGGCCTTGGTCAGGGAGATGGTATCACCCGCGGTGGAGCGCTTCCGTATGAGCAGGGGCTCACGCCGCCCATGAGCAAAGACGTCCATGCCATGCCTGAGACCCGCACCTGGAGGGAGATCCCCCAGGAGGTGAGCTCGCGCGCGATGTCGGGCGAGGGCCGGAGGCGCCTCGCGATGGGCTCCATGCGCGCCGTGATGTTCGTGGCCGTCATCGGGATCGTCGCCTGGGGAGCGTGGGAGACGGCCGTGGTGCTTCGCGAGAATCCGGACTCGCTCCCGGGAGCGGCGAAGGCCGACCGCGTCCGGAGCCTGGTCCTCGTGACCGACGGGGTGCTCGACAAGAACTGGCTCGCCGCGACGCTCTCGATCCCCGCCGACGCGACCCTCGTGGGCCTCGACCTGAGCCAGCTGCGGGCGAAGGTGCTCGCCGACTCCCAGGTGAGCTCGGCCGCCATTATCAGGAACTTCCCCGACAAGCTGACGGTGCGCATCTCGGAGCGCTCGCCAGTGGTGCGCATGATGGCGCAGGCTGCGGGCGGCACCCCGTCGATGCTCCTCGTCTCCAGGGACGGCGTGGCCTTTTCCGGGACGGGATTCGACGCGTCCATGGTCGCGACGCTTCCCTGGATCGACGGCGTCCGGCTGACCCGCGATGGGACGTCCTTCGCGCCCATCGAGGGCATGCGGGCCGTCTCGGACCTCATAGCCTCGGCCAAGCTCGAGGCGGAGGAGCTCTACCGCACCTGGCGCGTGATCTCCCTGGAGCGCTTTGCGACGGACGGCGAGATTGACGTGCGCACCAAGTCCGGGATGAAGGTCATCTTCGACACCCGGGAGGACTACCTGCGCCAGATCGCGCGCCTTGACCTCCTCGTCGACGAGTCCACCGATCCCACCCATCCGCTGCGCGAAGTTAACCTCGCCTTGGGGTCGCAGGTGCCCGTGGCCTACGGGACGGCCCTGCCGGTCCTCGGCGAACCCCCCGTGAACACCCTGGGCGCCGGCGCGCCCCAGCCGGCGGTAACCTTTCCGCGTGCACCCGGCATCCACATAGACATCAAGAGTGAGCTCTAAGACCACCTTCATCGGGGCAGTCGAGATTGGGACGTCCAAGGTCACCGCGCTCGTCGGCGAGTACACCGGCCGGGAGATCGTGATCATCGGGTGCGGGGAGTGCTCCTCGAGGGGGGTCATCAAGGGCTCAGTTGTGGACTACCGCTCCGCGACCGAATGCACCCACAACGCCCTGGAGATCGCGGAGCGTGACGCCAACGAGCGGGTGGACCACGTCTACCTCGCGCAGACAGGCGGGCACCTGGAGGGGTTCTACAACGAGGCCTCCGTCAACGTTAAGGCCGCCGACAACATGATCGAGATGGACGACATCAGGACCGTGTGCGACCTGGCGAAGTCCAAGGACCTTCCGCTGGGGCGCATGGTCGTCCACAACATCCGCCGGCCCTTCCGCGTCGACGGCCGCCTCGTCCCCACTCTGCCCGAGCACCTCGTGGGCCAGCGGCTCGAGGTGGGGTATTGGACCGTCCACGGCCAGGAGCAGCGGCTGGCCGACAACATCCACGTGATCCGCGGGTTCAACCTCGAGGTCCGCGAGCTAGTCCTCTCGAGTTTGGCCTCCGGCCACATGGTGACGAGCCTCGAGGAGCGCCAGAACGGCGTCCTCGCCATCGACATCGGCGCGGGGACGACGGACTATGTCCTCTACAGGAATGGCGCTCCGCACACCACGGGCGTCGTGGCCGTGGGAGGCGCGCACTTCACGAACGACATCAGCATAGGCCTCAGGCTCACCGAGGGCCAGGCGGAGAAGCTCAAGCTGCGCTTCGGGCGCGCCGTCGTCCAGTCGCGGGACAAGAACGAGAAGGTCTGGCTCGACGGGAATTTTGCGATCGGCGACAGGCAGTTCTCTCGGCAGGCGATCGAGAGCATCGCCTCCGCCCGCGCTTGGGAGCTCCTCGAGGTCGTCCGCAAGAAGCTCGGGCACGCGTTCGCCCCCGAGGACTGCGCCGGCGGCGTCGTCCTCACCGGCGGGGGTGCGAAGCTGCCGGCGCTCGCCGAATGCGCCGCGAAGGTCTTCGGGACGACGTCCCGCCTCGGCGAGGCGCCGTCCTGGGTGGCCGAGAACCTCCGCGACCCTGGATTCCACACGGCGCTCGGCATACTCTACTACGGGGTGAGCTCGCTCGGCGACCACACGTCCGCCTCTCGCCGCAAGGGCGGCTTCCTGCGCAACATGACCCGCCTCTTCGCATCGACGTGAACCCGAACGAACTCCCCCTTGAGCACCAGGTCCTCTGCGACCGCAACGTGGCCATCAAGCTCGTCGGAATAGGCGGCGCCGGCTCCAACGCCGTCGACCGCCTGAAGATGGAGAGCCTTGAGCGCCTCCAGCTCGCCGTGATCAACACCGATTACCAGGCGCTTTCCAGTTCGCCCGTCCAGGACAAGGTCCTTATCGGTATGGGCTCGACCCGGGGCCTTGGCGCGGGCGGCGACCCGGAGCTCGGCAGGAAGGCAGCAGAGGACGACCGGGAAAAGATAGCCGCCGTGGTCAAGGACTGCGACCTGGTCTTCATCATCGCGGGCATGGGCGGCGGGACCGGCGGCGGCGCCTCGCCTATCGTCGCGGAGATCGCCGCGGAGCAGGGCGCGCTCGTGATCGCCTTCGTGACGCTGCCGTTCAGCTTCGAGGGCGGACGCCGCCTGAAGCAGGCGGAGGAGGGGCTTGCTGCCCTCAGGCGGGCCTGCGACGCCGTCATCCCGCTGCCGAACGACATCCTCCTCCAGGAGGCGGCGGACAACGAGACGGTCCTCGACTCCTTCGCCCGCGCCGACGAGTGGATCGGCAGGGGGGTCAAGTCCATCTGGTCCATGCTTTCCAAGACAGGGCTGATAAACGTCGACTTCGCCACACTCAGGCAGGCGTTCCAGAACCGGGGCGCGAAGACGCTCTTCGGCCTGGCCGAGGGCTCGGGCGAGAACGCCGCAGCCGAGGCCATAGCCGACCTCAAGCTCTGCCCGCTCCTCCACACACCCGAGTTCTCGCGCAAGGCCGACCGCCTCCTCGTCAACATTTCCGGAGGTACGGAACTCACGCTTCCAAAGGTGAACGAGATCATGAACGCGATAGCCGAGCAATTCGGGCGCGACTCGCACATCATCATGGGAGCAGTGATCGACGAGGGGTTGCAGGGCCGGGTTGAGATCTCGGTCCTCGGCACGAGCGACATGGGAGCCCGCGGCGCCGTCACGCGCAGGCCGGTCCCGGTTCGCGCGCGAGCCTCCGTGGCCCGCCCCGACGAGCCGCCCCAGAGGCCCGAGTCCGCGGCGCAGGAGGCCGCGGTCCCGGCAGGGCCAAAGCCGAGCCAGGAGGAATTTGGGTTTGGCGAGGTCGAGAGCCGCGGGCAGTTTGAGCGCACCGACCGCAACCTTTTCGACGGGCAGGACCTCGACGTGCCCACCTACCTGCGAAAAGGAATAAGGATAGCGGTTTGATCCCGGGTGGGATTTCGGTAGGATCTCAGCATGTTTGTCGATGAATGTATCATAAAGGTCACCGCCGGCGACGGCGGTCGCGGTTGCATCTCGTTTCGCCGCGAGAAATACGAGCCCTGGGGCGGCCCCAACGGCGGCGATGGGGGGGCCGGGGGCGACGTGATCCTGCTTGGTTCCCACGACACGAACAACCTGGTCGACTACAAGTTCAAGCAGCACTGGAGGGGCGGCCGCGGGGAACACGGGCTCGGAAAGGACTGCAACGGCAAGGAGGGCCGGGACGCGGAGCTGCGGCTCCCCCTTGGGACCGTCGTTACCGATGTGGCGACCGGCCGCGTGGTCGCCGAGGTCGTCGAGGACGGCCAGAGGATAGTGCTCTGCAAGGGTGGCAACGGGGGATGGGGCAATACCCACTTCAAGACGTCGACCAACCGGGCTCCGAGCCGCGCCACCCCCGGGCAGCCGGGCGAGCACGGCGAGTTCAGGCTGGTCCTCAAGTCAATAGCGGACGTGGGGCTTGTGGGATTCCCCAACGCCGGCAAGTCGTCGCTCACGAACGCCATCACCAAGGCGCACCCGAAGACCGCGGCCTATCCCTTCACGACGCTCCATCCCCAGATCGGCGTCATTGAGTTCAAGGACTACGTCCGGGGCGACAAGCGCCTGCTCCTAGCCGACATCCCCGGGCTCATCGAGGGGGCGAGCGAGAACCGGGGCCTCGGCCACAGGTTCCTGCGGCACGTCGAGCGGTGCGCGCTCCTTCTGATCATCGTCGACATGGCGGGCAGCGACGGCCGCGATCCGGGCAACGATTACCGGCAGCTCCTCAACGAGCTGAAGCTCTACGACCCGGCGCTCCTGAAGAAGCCGAGGCTCGTCGCCGCAAACAAGGTGGACCTGCCCGCTGCCGCGGCGAACCTTGCGAAGTTCAAGCGCCGCTACAGGGTCGATACCATGGAGATCTCGTGCACGGAAGGGACCGGGCTGGAACAGCTTAAGAAGGAACTCCTCAAGCGGGTCACTGTGTTCCGCCGCAAGGAAAAGGTGTCGCCAGAGGCGGCCGCATAGGACACGCTGCCGTTACCGTGGCCACCGCGTCCTCAATGTCGCCCGAAAACAGGTCGCTCCTGATGCGAGCGAACCGGCTCCTCGGCGCCGGACTGGTCGAGCACAACCTCGTGAAGATCGAGGACCTTGAGAAGGCGAACGAGCGTCTGCTGGAGATCATAGCCAGCAACCAGCCCCGCCAGGCGACGGTCCTTGGGGTTCTCGCCTACGAGCTCAAGGTGATCCGCGAGGAGGACATCCTGCAGCACCTTGTCGAAACGGAGGGCCTGGGCCTCGTCGACCTGCGCGGATACGAGCCGCCCGACGACACGAAGAAGGGGCTGGACACGGACGCCTGCTGGGCCACCTGGTCGGTGCCCTTCGACCAGGAGGAGGACTTCACCTTCATGGCCTCGGCCTACTATCTCAGTCCTGCGGTGCGCACCTACTGGGAGAAGCGGTTCGAGGGCCCCATATTATGGTTCGGGACTACGCTTGAGGGCATCGCCGAACACCTCGACCGCCTGGGCAGCCCGTCAAGTTCCAAGGCCCCGTTCCCGACCGCGGGCGCCCCCGCCGCGGCGCCGGCCGCCCCCATCTCGCAGTCAACCCAATCGACGCCGCCGATGCCGGTCGCGGCGCCCTCGGCCTGAACCGGCCCGCATCCCCATGGCCCTCGGCAAAGTCCAGTCACTCATTGTTGCGAAGCTGATCGCGATGGGCCGGCTCACGGTCGAGCAGCGCGACGCCATCGCGGCCCGTCCCCAGGACCTGAACGGCGACGCGCTCGATCGCCTGCTCCAGGAGGACTACAAGATAACGGCCTTCCAGTGCCTGGTCGCGAAGGGCAGGGCGCTCGGCCTCGCGCCCTTCAACGTGGCCCGCTACAAGATCGCGGCCTCGACCTTTGAGCGGATCCCGCAGGAGTTCTGCCAGGAGAACCTGGTCCTCCCGGTGGGCCAGGTCGGGGACCTGCTGCTCGTGGCCTTCGCGAACCCCTTCGAGGTCACGCTCCCCGCAAAGATCCAGGAGATGACGGGAAAGCGCGTCGTCCGGCTGCTGGCCAGGGAGAGGGACATCAAGGATAAGTTCAGCAAGGCGAACGACCGCTCGTCGGGGTTCGACGACGTCGTCCAGAAGATCGGTGCCGAGTACGGCTCCCCGGCCGAGGGCGAGATCATCACCGACTCCGACGTCAACGAGGAGTCCGGCCCCATCATCCAGCTCGGCAACCGGATCATCGAGGACGCCTACTTCGCGGGCTCGAGCGACATCCACATCGAGCCGCAGGAGAAGGACGTGATCGTCAGGTACCGGGTGGACGGGATGTGTCAGGAAAAGCTCAGGCTGCCGATCAAGGTCGGGCCGGCCCTTGTCGCGAGGCTCAAGATCATGTGCAACCTGGACATATCGGAGCGCAGGCTCCCCCAGGACGGCCGCATCGTCTTCAAGAAGTTCACGAAGAAGAACATCGACA
>PMSP01000264.1 GCA_003168315.1 Opitutaceae bacterium | reverse complement strand
GACGAAGACGACCCCATCAGGAGCGACGATCGCGCTCGGCGTCCTGCTCCTCGCCTACGCGGTCCTCCTCTTTATCCTGATTGGCGCGGTGCCCGGGGGTTCCGACAACTCGGGATACTTCAACGAGGCCCGCCTGTTCGCGCGCGGGAGGATCCATACGCCCATGCGCACGCTGGCCGGGCTTCCCGCGGTCGAGATCCCCTTTCTCTATGTGCCGCTGGGATTCAAGCCCTCGGCGGGGGCGGACGGGACGATGGTCCCGACCTACCCTTCGGGCCTGCCGCTCCTCCTCGTGGCTGCGGCGAAGGTGGCCGGCTGGCAGCACGCGGGCGACATGCTGCTCCTCATCCACTCGCTGGCAGGCATCGCCCTCATCTTTGCGCTCGGCCGGATATGCGGCCTGCCCGGTTCGTGGTCCCTTGCGGGAGCGGCGGTCCTCGCCGCGAGCCCGCTTTATCTTTTCACGTCGCTCCAGGCGCTGAGCGATGTGCCGGCGACCGTGTGGGCGGCGGCGGCCGTGGTCGCGGCCATGAAGGCCAGGGAGCGCGCGGGATGGGCGCTCGCGTCGGGCCTCTGCATCGCCAGTGGATTCCTGATCAGGCCGACCAACTTCCTGGTCGCCGCGCCGGTCCTCATCGCGGTGGGCGCCTCCCCACGCCGCATGGCGCTCGTGGCGCTTGGAACAGTCCCCGGCATCGCCGTCTGGATGGCCATAAACCATCTCGCCTATGGCCTCCCGCTCCAGAGCGGATACGGCGCCATCGGGAACGAGTTTCATGCGGCGATGATCCCAGGCACCCTCGGATACTACGTGCGCTGGCTCCCGCTCCTCCTGAGCCCGGTCGTCCTCCTCGCCCCGTTCATAGTCGTCTTTCCCCGATCGCTGCCCCGCATCGCGGCCATCCTCGCCTCATGGGCTGCGGCGTTCATCATCTTTTACGCCCCCTACCGATGGACCCATGAGCAGTGGTGGTTTCTCAGGTTTCTCCTGCCGGCGGCGCCCGCCCTGATTGTCGCGGGGTTGGTCGTCTCATTCCACTGGCTCGATCTGGTCAGGGACCGGATCCCGGGCACTTTCGCAAGGATCCTTCCGTGCCTGCTGCTCGTCGCCGCCATCGGCATCGAGGTGCGCCAGACCGGCCCGCTCAGGGAGGCGTGGGCCATCGGCCACGGCGAGAGGAAGTACGGCCGAGTCTGCGTCTGGCTCAACGCGCACGTTCCGGCGAACTCCGCGGTCGTCACGTCTCAGGCGAGCGGCGCGCTGTTCTATTTCACGCACTTCACGCTCCTGCGCTTCGAGGAGATGAGCCCCGCGGTCTCCCAGCGGATCCTCGACTCCCTTCGCTCGGAGGGCCGGCCCCTCTATGCGGTCCTCTTCCCATTCGAGGAAGGCACGATCAAGAAGCTGCCGGGAAAATGGACCCATGTCGTTTCGGTCGACGATGTCTCCATCTGGCGCTGCTCCTGGGGCGATCCCGCAAGGTAGCCCGGGACGAGGCCCGGTCGCCTCAGCCCGCCGCCGCGCGCCGCCTGAGCTGCCCGCAGGCGGCGTCGATGTCCCTGCCCCGCGGCCTGCGAAAATGCGCGACGACGTTCCGGCTCCGGAGCACCTCGGCAAAGGCGATGGAGGCCTCGTCGGTTGAAGCCTCGTAGACAACGCCGCGCAGGCTGAGCCCGGTCGGGTTGTAGCGAAGGAGATTCACGTGCATCCGGCGGCTGCCGACCAAATCGGCAAGCTGGAGCGCCTGGCCGGCGGAATCGTTAACGCCCCGCAACAGGCAGTACTGGATCGTCACGGGCCTCGCAGTTCGCGCCTGGTAGCGGTCCGCGGCCGCGAGGATCTCGTCGACCTTGAACCTGCGGCCCACCGGCAGGAGCTGCTCCCTCGTCGCGTCATCCGGCGCGTGCAGCGAGACCGCGAGATGCACATTGAGGCCGGATTCCGCAAGCGTGTCGATCCCCGGGACGATGCCGACTGTGGACACTGTCACCTGGCGCCAGCCAAGCGCGCCAACCTCATTGCCCGCGATCCGTCTTATTGCCGCCATGACCGCGTCCAGGTTCAGCATCGGTTCTCCCATGCCCATGAAGACGAGCGTCTGCAGCCGCCGGCCCGCGGAGCGCGCCTCGCGGCGGAGGGCGAGGAACTGCTCCACGATTTCGCCGGCGGTCAGGTTCCGCTCATATCCGGTCTTTGTCGTCGCGCAGAAGTCGCAGCCCATCGCGCACCCGACCTGCGTTGAGACGCAACCCGCCGCCCGGTCATCGCGGAAGTCCGGCATCATGACGGCCTCGACGGTCCTTCCGTCGCCGAGCCTGATGAGAAGCTTGCAGGTCCCGTCGCCCGCCTCCTGGCGCGCCACGGGCGCCGATCCCGGGCCGGGCTCGGCGTTCCTGAGGCGGTCGGACAGCTGTCGCGGAAGGATGAGGTCGCCGAGGGGATCCAGGCATTCCTGCGCATAGTGCGCCCGGAGCACCAACGCCGCATGCGACGCCTTGAAGCCCCAGCCGGCGAACTCCCGCTGGAGCTCCCCAAGGCTGTAGTCCGAAAGAGGGCGCATGCCCGATTTGCGCAGCACTTCGGGCAAACGCCAAGCCCGGACGCACGGGCGGCACGCCGGCGCGCAGGGGCCCCCGGCAGCCTTGGCGCTTGAGTCCGGCGCCCGCCGGGAGTTGGTTGGGCGCGCATGTCGCCAAGCACGGACACGATCGCCGCCCTAGCGACCCCCTCGGGGACGGCGGCGCTGGCGACTATTCGTATCAGTGGTCCCGATACATACAGGCTTTCGTCGCAGCTGTTCGGCGCGGCCCCCCGGCTCCGCTCGGCCACCCACGGCGACTACGTGGGCCGCGAGGGCTCGATCCTCGACGACGTCGTCGCTACGCGGTACGCGGCCCCCCACTCCTACACGGGAGAGGATTCGCTCGAGATCTCCTGCCATGGAAGCCCCCTCATCGTGCACAGGATCCTCGTCGACCTCCTGGCACGCGGCTGCCGGGCCGCCGGGCCCGGCGAGTTCACGCAGAGGGCGTTTCTGAACGGCCGCATGGACCTCAGCCAGGCCGAGGCTGTGATGGACGTCATAAGCGCCAGGAGTGACCGCGCCCTCGCAGCGGCGCAGCAGGTGCTGCGCGGCGCGCTCGGCCGGCATCTGGCAAAGCTCGTGGAAGGCGTCGTCGCCGCGCTCTCGACTGTCGAGGCCTACATTGATTTTCCCGAGGAGGACCTTCCCCTTGAGGACAGGAAGCGGCTCGAGGAGCGGATCGCGGAGGTGCTGAGGGGGACGGAGCAGCTCCTCGCCACCGAGCGGACCGGTGCGTATCTGCGCGAGGGGATGGCGACGGTCATCCTCGGGGCGCCGAATGCCGGGAAGAGCTCCCTCATGAACAGGATCGTCGGGACCGAGCGCGCCATCGTCAGCCCGGAGCCCGGGACGACGCGTGACTTCATCGAGGAGGTCGCGCGGGTGGGCCCGCACGGCCTGCGCCTGGTCGACACGGCGGGATTGAACCCCGACGCCGCGGGAATTGAGAGCGTCGGGATTGGGAAGACGCTCGAGAGGGCGGCGGGGGCGGACCTTTACATGCTGGTCCTCGACGCGACGCGCCCTGCCCCGCCGCTGCCCGATGCGCTTGGCGGCCGTATCACCCCTTCCAATACACTGGTCGTCGTCAACAAGGTCGACCTGCTTGCCGAAGGCGGAAGGCCGGTCCCCTCAATCCTCCCCGGTTTTCAGTCGGTCCGCGTTTCGGCGCTCACAGGGGATGGAATGGACTCCCTGCTCGACGGGCTTTCCCGGATGGCCGACGGCCTCCAGCAGACATTTGGCGACGAGCGGATCACGATCAACGTGCGACACTCCCATTTTCTCGTGGAAGCTCGGGCATGCCTCCAGTCGGCCCTGGCAAAGGTGGCGACCAACGGACCCGGCGAACTCCTGGCGAGTGATCTCCGGGGCGCGATGGGCGCCTTGGGTGAGATTTTCGGCAAGGTGGACAACGAGCGCGTGCTCGATCAATTGTTTGCATCCTTCTGCATCGGGAAATGACGGGATAGCGGCGGATTGGCGGCCGGTCCCCGACAGGCCCCGGATGTCAGATGATGTTACAACTCATTGTCTACAAATATCATATGCTATGATGTGATCGTGTGCGGCGCCGGACATGCGGGCGTCGAGGCGGCGCTCGCCGCGTCGCGGATGGGCGCCTCAACCCTGCTCCTGACGGGCAACATCGACACGATCGCCCAGATGAGCTGCAACC
>PMSP01000034.1 GCA_003168315.1 Opitutaceae bacterium | reverse complement strand
CGCTGGCGCGGCTTCGGACCAGCCGGATCGCCCGGTAGGCGTCCTGGCGCACGTCATCCATCGAGTAGGGCGAGTTGTCCGCCTTCGGCAGCCGGTACTTGAGGACGAACACAGTGATCCCGAGCGTGTTCAGGAACTCGGCCGCCTGCTTGCCCTCGGAATTGAAGACAAGCTCCTTGAAGCCGCCGCCCGGGGCGACCACCACCGCGCAGCCGTTGGCCTTGTCCTTCGGGGGAAGGAAGACGGTGACCGAGGGGTTGTTGATGTCGCGCACCCAATAGTCCTTCGCGCGCTCGGGAATGTCCCTTCGGCTCTCAAAGCCCGGCGCGCCGTTGGTCCAAAGGGGGATCACTTGCGGCTGGGCCTGGGCCATGGCGGCGAGCGGCAGCAGGAGGGCGACGAGAAGCTGGGGGGTACGGGAGGATCTCATGGGGTTGGGGTCCTGAACGGTTGTGGCGTTCAGAACCCGGCGACGGTCCCCCATCTTCGGCGGAACGTCAAACGCGAGTGCGATCGAGGCCGCGGGGCCTGGAAAGCACGGTCATTTTCGACCCCGCGTCGTTCCCCGGAGGAGATTATGATGACGCCTCAGAGAGACGAGCCGCCGCTCGCCTCGATCCGCTGCCCGGTGATCCACCGGCTGTCCGGGCCCGCAAGGAACGCGATTGCGTCCGCGATGTCCTGCGGCACCCCGACCTGCTTGAGCGCCTGGCGCGACATCAGCATCGCACGGCCCTCCTCGGAATGGATCCAGCCCGCGTTCATATCCGTGTCGATCGCGCCAGGCGCAATCGCATTCACCGTGATTCCCCGGACACCCAGCTCCTGGGCGAGGATGCGGGTCATCACGTCGATCGCCCCCTTCGTGGCCGAGTAAGCGGTGAACATCGGGTTTGCAAATCGGCTGAGCCCCGAGCTCAAGGTCACGATGCGGCCGTTGTCCCGCAGCCGGGGGAGCGCATTCTGGATCAGGAAAAAGACGCCCTTCACATTGGTGTCGAAAAGGGAGTCAAAGTCGGCCTCCGTGGTCTCGGCAAAAGTCTTCGAGACCAATACGCCCGCATTTGCGACGAGGACATCGAAGGATGCCGGCAGGCCCTGGCCCTTGAGCGCGGCGTCGACCTCATCGAAAAAGGATCTGATCCCGCCCAGATTGCTGACGTCGCCTTGGACGAGCGCCCCCTTCCCGCCTGCCTGCTCGACCTCCCTCAGGACTGCTTCTCCGTCCTTCCTGGACTTCGCGTAGTTGACGACCACAAAGAAGCCGTCCCGCGCAAGGCGTTTGGCTGTCGCGGCGCCGAGGCCACGACTTGAACCGGTGATGACGGCGACTTTGCGGCTCCTGTTCGGCGAATCCGGCATGATCCCGGACCCTAATGCGCATTTCGTGGCTACGCAACCCGTGCAAGCTGGGTCCCTGGATTCCTATCTCCAGTGAAACTGCCCATTCAGGATGAAGCCGACGCCCATGAGCAGGATGGCGATGGGGACTGCCCCGAGGATCGTCATCACCATCCTGTAGCCAAGGCCGGCGCGCGAACTAAACGCCCTTTCCCTTATGATAATCATCCAGATTATTCCCAGGGCAAAGCTGACAAGGGAGGCATACAGGTACATCGGATCCTTGGGATCGCGGAAGGGATAGCGTTGCCCCGCGAACAGCGCGAGGATGGGCGCGCCAAAGATCAATCCTCCCCACACAAGATTGTCGGACGGGGACCCATAGACTTCCCTACGGCTGAGGTGGGAGCCCAAGACCCGGGTTTCGGGTGTGTTCTCATCTGCCTGAAGTTCCCGTTTCCGAGAGGCCGTGTGCCGGGGCAGATAGGACTCGGTCCCGGCAAAAACGGCGTCGGGTGCGCGCGCGCGAACTGCACTGAGAATGTAGGCGAGGTCGTCGCGTGAATAAATGGTGGCCGGCAACCGGCACATCTCGGCCTCTCCGCAGGAAAAGACGAAGCTCTCGCGAAATCCCGACGGAACCACAGAGACGTTGCTGACGCCCGTAAGCTGAAGCCGGAGTGCTGGGCGAAGCAGCCTCCTGTAAACCAGATCGTCGCCATCGATCTCGATGCTCTGCCGAAAAAGAAAGAGCGCGAGCGCCGGGAAGAGCAGAATCACCCCCAGCAGCCCCTCTGAGCCTGACGTTCCGCCCGTGAAGACATCGTACAGAAACAACGCAACCAGACCTCCCCAGGCCACTCCGGCCATGCTCAATAGTCCCCGAAACCCGGCACCCGACGGCTTCATGCTCCAGCGTGAGCCAGGCGTGTTGGGAATCGAGCTTATGGGAGTGCCCTCCATTGATCGTCTAGACTGCAACAGGCCGCTTGCATCTGGCAATGAAACAGGCTCCCGGTGAAAATCGCCCTGATGAGACACCCGGGCCGGCAGTGCCCTTCATAGAACTGTGCGTTTCTCAATCCTGTCGGGAGGCCCAAATACGACTCGAAGCTCTTCCTGGGTCATCGGGAGCCCAAAAAAAGCCGCAGTACCCGCGATGACTCCATGGCTCGATTCACTGCCAAAGGTCGCCTCATCTTTCAAACGGAAGGTGGGCGATGCAAATGCGTAAATCTCGGCCAACCTTTCGCCTACGAAAATAAAGTCCACTCCGAACCCCTCGACGTGATGCGAGACATCATATCTCTTGTCTCCGCCCAGGTCAAAATAGGTCTCCTTCTCCAAGGTAGACAAATCCTTAAATCCGGCCCCCTTGAGGCGATCGTAAGTGAAATCTTCCTGAGTGAGAATAGGCCCCCCAGGTAACTGAATGGAAAATGGACGGGCGGACGGATCCGTCGGCCATGTTATGGTGAGCTCGGCATAGGACGGCGGAGCGCCTGCGTCTATTTCAGAACGGGCCTTAACATTGCCCATCACGGAATCCCGGAAGTTCGCACACCCCGTAAGATCTAAACCCAGCATCAAAATGAGGGTGAGGCACGTAGGGCGCATACGAACCTTTATGACGATTTCTCACCTCCCGGCAATGTAGGTCTACAAACCCCAAGGACTTTTCGTGTGAATGATAATCTGACGTGCTAATTAGATGGAAGAGGTTGTACGGTGAGCGCCGCAATGAAGTACGCGCTTCGCCAGCTGGCCGCGAACCCGGGATTCACCCTCGTGGCCCTCGT
>PMSP01000274.1 GCA_003168315.1 Opitutaceae bacterium | reverse complement strand
CGCGCGGATCCGAAAGGGCGACGGAATGGACGCGCTCAACGTCGCGATCGACCCCCACCTCTGGATCCTGATGGGGATCAGCACGACCTCGCTCGTCGCCGCCCCGCTCATACTGAACACGAAGAAGGACGAGGAGCCGGACGGCGGCGTCGTGGCGAAGACCGCGGTGGCCGCCGGCGAAACCGAGACCGACGTCAGCACGAACCGCCAGGGGATCGTCTATGCCAACTCCGTAAAGTCCGACGCGAGGCTGACCGACATGTTCCAGGGCGACGAGATCGGCAACACGACCCACGTCGACCTGGCCAAGGTCCAGATGTTCTACTTCACGGTGGTCTCGGCCGTCGTCTTCTTCGCCGCGGTCCTCCACAACCTCGTCGCCCCCAATGGGGACCTCACCACCCTCCCGGTGCTCTCCGAGGGGTTTGTCGCCATCCTCGCCATCAGCCACGCCGGCTACCTCGGCAGCAAGAGCGTCGACCACACGCCCACCCAATAGGGCCTTTCTCCTGGCCCGCGCCCGCCATGCCCAAGAACATCATCATCTGCACTGACGGGACCTGGGACAACGCGTCCGAGGACACAAACGTCGTCAAGATGTCCCGCATGCTCCTTCGGACCTCGCAGCAGGTGGTCTTCTATGACGACGGGGTCGGCGTCGATGGCACGCCGCTTGAGAAACTGACCGGGGGCGCCTTTGGCGACGGGATCTTCCAGAAGGTGAAGAACGGGTATTCCCAGATCGCCCAGGTCTACGACCAGGGGGACAACCTCTTCCTCTTCGGGTTCAGCCGCGGCGCCTACACGGCCCGCAGCATCGCTGGGATGATCGCCAGCTGCGGGCTCCCCACGGGCGGCTTCGACGACAACCTGGTCGACACCGCCTTCAATGCCTACCGCAACCCGGACCAGCGGGCGGCGATCCTCGCCACCCTCGGAAGATACAACCTATTCGACGCCAAGATAAAGATGGTCGGCGTCTGGGACACCGTGGGTGCGCTCGGCATCCCCGCCCTCTTCGGGGGGGTCGAGGCCGACTATGAGTTCCTTAGCACGAGCCTCCACCCCGACGTCCTCAATGCCTATCATGCGATGTCCATCGACGAACGCCGCGAGGAGTTCCCGGCGACGCTCTGGCAGGTCCCGGTGCCTCCAGTCCCGAACCAGACTCTCGTGCAGGTCTATTTTACAGGCGTCCACTGCGACGTCGGTGGAGGATACCCGGAGACCCAGCTGTCGGACATCACCTTCGGATGGATGGCGTCCCAGGCGGACGCCCTCGGGGCGCTCTTCAACGAGGCAGCCCTGAGCCCCTACGAATCGATCGGCGCCGCCAATACCCTCGGGATGAAGCATGAGTCATGGGAGCCCGTCTGGGGAATCCCGCGCGAGCGGACGATCGACCCCGCCGCCAACCTGGGAAACAGCGTTTCCATCCGATACGGGACAGATCCCACCTATCGGCCGACCAACCTGGCGGTGAACGGGGGAGCTTTTGCCTCGAGTTACGGAACGGTCCCTGTCGTGAGCGAGACTCCGCCCGTTGCTCCGTCAGCCCAGGCCGGGGTGCCCCCACCGCCTACGACGTAGGCTGCGGCATCCACCCTCCCCATACTGTGTCGGTTGCCGTGAAGGTCACCTCGGTGTCGTCGGGATCCCCGATGGTGGATTTGAAGGTCCGGACCAATTCGACGACCGGGGTGATCGCCCAGCGAATCTGCTTATTGGGCGTGTCCGTCTCGACGTCCTTGATCGTGTGGGTCTTGGCGTGCCATTCGACGGTGCCGATCGCCTTCATGCCGCCGCCAAGGGCATCGTCATAGACCTTCAGGGGACCATTGCCCGCCCCTGTCCAAAGGACGTCGGAATATTGCACGTCCTTGTCGGTCAATTCGGTGCCGGCCAGATTCCAGTTGATCGTCACTGTCACGGTTCCCTCGATCTCGGTGCCGGTTATCGGCGCGGCGGGATCCTTTGTCTGGTAGATCTCGAAGACGGAGAGGTCGAATTGTTTGGGTCCCATAGGCGAAACAGTGGTATTTTATGGTCCCGCAGGAAAGAGCGAAAGCAGCAAATTGGGCGATAGGCCCTCTAGCCTCAACCCGGGCGTCCGCGCCTTTTGGACTCACACCACCCCTAAGGGTGATTCGAAAAGGTGAACCCGTTCAAGTAAGATGGCTGCATTCACATCGGACATGCTTTCTGGCCTCGGAAAGGCCAAGGGCCTTGGCGACGACCCGGCCAATATCACCTGAAAAGGTTCCAAGGTGAAGTCGACGATTTCCGATTTCTATGCCCGCGACAGGGTTGTCGGCCGCCAGCCCTGGCCAGCAGCAGGCGCGTCGACCGGGGGCGCCTCGCTGAAGATTTTCGACGCGATGAACCGTCCAAGCCGGCGATAACTCTCCCACTGCGCCTCGTTAGGGCTCACGGACCGAGGCACCGTCGAAATCGGCAAGCGTGCGGACCTGATCCTCCTGCGCCACGCCGACGAGCGGATGCTCGCCTACGAAGTCGGCGGCAATCCGGTCGACCTCGTCGTCTGCGGCGGCACGCGTGTCAAGGAGTCGCCGTAGCCGGCGGCAGTCCCAGCCGCACCTTTCAACCAGCCGCGTATAATTGATTTGAGTTTCCTAAAGCCAAGTGTTTGTTTCCTCAAATGCGCTTTCTGCCAAGAACGCTAGAAGTCGCCTTCCTCAAGGCGCGCCGAAATTTCCCCGCGGTCGTCCTTACCGGACCCCGGCGGGTCGGGAAAACCTCACTTCTCCGGCATGTCCTTCCCGGAGCGGACTACCGTTTGCTGGAGGATCCCGACATCCTGGCACGCGTGCGAGCCGATCCTCGGNNTTGACGAGCTCAAGCAGCCGGTCATACTTGATGAAATCCAGAATGCCCCGGAGCTGCTGGCCTATATTCGCACACGAATAGATGCGGTGCCCAGAAAGACCGGTCAGTGGTTCCTCACCGGCTCCCAGGAATCGGCTTTGATGCAGGGCGTAAGCGAGTCGCTGGCGGGCCGCGCGGCAATTCTGCACTTGCTGCCACTCAGCGTGCAGGAAAGTCCAAAAGTGGATTTGTGGCTCGGAGGCTTCCCTGAGGTCATCGCGCGGCCCGGCGCCCGGGACCTGTGGTTTAGCTCGTACCTGCAGACATATCTCGAACGCGACGTGCGCGCGGTGACACAGGTTAAAGATCTGGCGACCTTCCGGCGGTTCATGGGACTGGTCGCGAGCCGGCACGGGCAGATTCTCAATAAGACTGACTTGGCCAGGCCGCTCGGGGTTTCCGTTCCCACAATCGCGCAGTGGATGGGGGTCCTGGAGACGACCGGGCTCTTGGCGTTGATTCCACCGTATTTCGAGAACTTCGGAAAACGACTGCTCAAGTCGCCACGCCTGTATTGGCTGGATTCAGGACTGGCGTCCCATTTGTTGGGCTTACGCTCGCGCTCTGAACTCGAACGTTCGCCGTTCTATGGCGCACTCTGGGAGGGATTCGTTGCCGCAGAGATCATCAAGCGCCAGATCAATGATGGGGGAAGGAGGGAGCTCTACTACTTTCGGGATGAACAAGGGTTGGAGGTGGATTTTATTCTTCCAGGTTCGCGGGGGAAATTGCGGCTGGTGGAGGTTAAAGCGACCCGCACGCCCGCGCCGTCCATGGCGCGGCCGCTGCAGTCACTGGGTCGAACTCTAGGGGAACGGGCGGAAATGTGGCTAGTGCATCGGCCATCGAAGACGCCTGCCGAAACCGCGGCACTGGCGCCTGGGGTAAAGGCAGCCGACCTTGCGACTTTCCTCCGACAATTGTAGGTGCCCGCCCAAACTCAGTGTAGAACAAGAGTGCAGAACTTTCCCCGCCTCCCAGACTGGTTCGCAGTCAGCCGACAGGGGACGAAATTGTGCGGGGTATTCTCAGGATGCCTTCCCGACAAGAGCTGCGAGGGGACCGAACATCCTCGCGAGTTGCCTATCACAGGTGGCGAGCTTCCCGCCGTGGAATGCCGCGACCGTTGCAAGATAGCCGTCGGTAACAAGACCGTGAGTCAGCATACTTGGAATTGTCCTTGAGAAAGCCTCGTTCCTGCAGCCGTTCGGCGGTTCCGCCCAGAACGAGTGGCTTGGCAGCGCCACGATCTCAAGGAGCTTCTGCCAAGCCTCCTGCGTCGAGACGTGAGGCTCGATCGCCGGGTGCGAACTGACCCGCACGAAGCCGATCTGGGTCACCATGCATGTGCCCCATCCCGTGGAATGCTCTCTTCCAAACCATCCATGCGCCGTCGCGTGCTGCGGATGGTTAGGCCACGCCAGTGCGATAAGCACGTTAACGTCGAGCAGGTAGCCCTTCATCGGAAAGAACGGACTTAACCGTGGCCGAGGAGAGGGGCTTTGCGTCAGCCGGGACGGAAAAGACGGGGAATCCCGACTTCATCCGGCCAACCTGTCCGGAGGTCAGGGAGAGCCCCTTCCTTGCCAGCTCGGAAATCACGGCACCCGCCGAGGAATTGCTCGCACCCGCGATTTCCTTTGCCGCGGCGAGAACCGCGTCGTCGATGTCGAGAGTGGTCCTCATGAAAACATCGTCGCATCTGATGCTATGATGTCAAGCATAGGGTGCCCCCATTCGAGGCGCCAAGGAGCGATGCGAATCGGGCAGACCGAGGTCGGGAGGCTGCGCCGATTCCAATGGTTTCGAATTAATCCACGCCCAACGGTTCGAATCCTGAGAAACCCCCGCCTCAATTCCATTGCGGCCACGAGTTTGCATCCCAGAAACCGATCCATCTTCCCTGATGGAGCCGCCGAATGGCCCGAGACCTGCGTGGGGACAATGAGCCCGTCTCGTTGTCCAATTCCACCCCATGGCCCTGCAAGTCGCACTTCATCACCGGACCACGTACAACTACGCTCGGGCCATCACGCTGGGGCCCCAGACGGTTCGGCTGAGACCGGCTCCCCACTGCCGCACCCCCATTCTGAGCTACTCGCTCAGGGTCGAGCCGGCGGAGCATTTCATCAACTGGCAGCAGGACCCGCAGGGCAACTACAGCGCGCGCCTTGTCTTCCCGAAGCCCACCCGCGTCTTCTCCGTCGAGGTGGACTTGATCGCGGAGATGACGGTCTTCAACCCATTCGACTTCTTCCTGGACCCGGTCGCCGAGAACATCCCCTTTGCCTATGAGCCCAAGCTCGCGACCGAGCTCTCGCCCTTTCTCCGGAAGGACGCCGGCACGCCCGCCTTCGACGCGTTCCTGAAGGCGGTCGACCTGACGCCCCGTCCGGCCCTCGACTTCCTCGTCGCCCTGAACCTGCGCGTGAGCCGCGCCGTGCGCTATCTCATCCGCCTCGAGCACGGCGTGCAGTCCCCCGAGCAGACGCTGGCGCTCGGCAGCGGCTCCTGCCGCGACTCGGCGTGGCTCCTCGTCCAGGTGCTCCGGCACATCGGGCTCGCGGCACGCTTCGTCTCCGGCTACCTGATCCAGCTTCGGCCCGACGTGAAGGCGGCCGACGGGCCGGCCGGCGCCTCCCAGGACTTCACGGACCTGCACGCGTGGTGCGAGGTCTACCTCCCCGGCGCCGGGTGGATCGGGCTCGACCCGACCTCTGGCCTGCTGGCGGGGGAGGGCCACATCCCGCTCGCGTGCACACCGGAGCCCTCGAGCGCGGCCCCGATCAGCGGGGCCGTCGAGAAATGCGAGAACACCTTCGGCTTCGAGATGACCGTGCGCCGGATCCTCGAGACGCCGAGGGTCACGCTCCCCTACTCCGGCGAGGACTGGGCTGCGATCGAGGCCGTTGGCCTAAGGATCGACGGGCTCCTCAAGACCGGGGACGTGAGGCTCACGGTCGGCGGCGAGCCCACCTTCATCGCCGCGGATGACATGGACGGCGCGGAATGGAACATCCTGGCGCTCGGGGAGCGAAAGCGCGAGCTTGCCGGTAAGCTCTTCGCCCGGGTCTACAGTGAGTTCGGGAAGGGCGGGTTCATCCACTACGGCCAGGGAAAATGGTACCCCGGCGAGCCCCTGCCCCGCTGGGTGCTCTCCTGCTTCTGGAGGAAGGACGGGAAGCCCATCTGGCAGCTCCCCCTTCTTTTCGCCGACCCCTCCGTGCCCGGGACCCAATCGGCGGACGACGCCCGCGCCTTCGCCGCTGTCCTCGCGAAGCGCCTGGGGATAGGCGAGGAAAGGCTCGTCCCCGGCTTCGAGGACGCCCTGTACACGGTCTGGAAGGAACGAAGGCTGCCCGCGGGGTACGACCCCGCCGAGGTGAGTTCGAACGACAGGATGGAGCGGGACCGGCTCGGCGCGATGCTCGAGGCCGGCGTCGACACCGCGGTCGGCTACGCGCTGCCCGCGTTCCCGGACCCGTCCGGCACATGGAGGTCGTCGCCCTGGTATTTTGTCGCGGGCAGGATGTTCCTGATCCCGGGGGATTCCCCGATGGGGCTGCGGCTGCCGCTGTCGCTCCAGCCCTGGAGGATTCCCGGGGCGATCGGGCCCAACCCGGACACGGAGGTGCGGATCGCCCTCTGCGTCGAGGCGCGCGGTGGAAACATCCATGTCTTCCTTCCGCCCCTGGACCGCCTGGAGGACTACCTCGCGCTCCTGGACTGCGTCGAGGCGACCGCCACGTCCCTGGGTACCCCGCTCGTCCTCGAGGGCTACCTCCCCCCGTTCGACCCGGGCCTGGACAACATCAAGATCACGCCCGACCCGGGCGTCATCGAGGTGAACATCAACCCCTCCTCCACCTGGCCGGAGCTCGCGAGGAAGACCCAGTGGCTCTATGACACCGCCCGCGAGTGCGGGCTCTGCGCCGAGAAGTTCATGGTCGACGGCAGGCACGTGGGAACGGGCGGCGGCAACCACGTGGTCCTAGGCGGCCCGACGCCCGAGGACAGCCCGATCCTGAGGAGGCCCCACCTCCTGAAGAGCCTCCTCGCCTACTGGCACCAGCATCCCGCGCTCAGCTACCTCTTCAGCGGGCTCTTCATCGGCCCGACGAGCCAGAGCCCCCGGATCGACGAGGCCCGCAATGACAGCCTCTACGAGCTCGAGATCGCGTTCCTGGAGCTCGACCGCAAGCTCGCCAAGGCGGGCGACGCCCCGGGCAGCTGCCCGCCCTGGCTGGTCGACCGCATCTTCCGGAACCTCTTGGTCGACGTCACGGGCAACACCCACCGCGCCGAGTTCTGCATCGACAAGCTGTACTCGCCCGACAGCGCGACCGGGCGGCTCGGCCTCCTCGAGTTCCGGGCCTTCGAGATGCCGCCGCACCCGCGCATGAGCCTCGTGCAGCAACTGCTGCTAAGGGCGCTGGTCGCCCACTTCTGGGAGCACCCGTTCTCGCCGAGGCGGCTCGCCCGATGGGGCACGGAGCTGCACGACCGGTTTATGCTGCCGCACTTTGTTCGGCGAGACTTCCATGATGTGCTGGCGCATGTGCGCGAGACGGGGTATGACTTCGACGAGCGGTGGTTTGCGGCGCAGTTTGAGTTTCGCTTTCCGAAGATCGGGTCGATCGCCGTCGACGGA
>PMSP01000088.1 GCA_003168315.1 Opitutaceae bacterium | reverse complement strand
ATCTTGCACGCCCACGGCGGCCAGGTCTACATGGACGGGGCGAACATGAACGCCCAGGTGGGCCTCACCTCCCCCGGGCGCATCGGCGCCGACGTCTGCCACCTGAACCTCCACAAGACCTTCTGCATCCCCCACGGCGGCGGCGGCCCGGGAATGGGCCCGATCGGGGTCGCGTCGCACCTGGCGCCGTACCTGCCGGGCCACGTGGTCGTGTCCCCGTTCGTCAACGACCGGAGCAGGGCGCACCTCGGCGCCGTCAGCGCCGCCCCCTGGGGCAGCGCCAGCATCCTCGTCATTTCCTGGATGTACATCCGGATGATGGGGCCGGACGGCCTCACGGCCGCGACCAAGGCGGCGATACTGAACGCGAACTACGTCGCGAAGCGCCTGGAGAAGTTCTTCCCGGTCCTCTACCGCGGGGCCTCGGGCCTCGTGGCGCACGAGTGCATCGTCGACCTGCGCGGGTGGAAGAAGCACGGCGTCGAGGCCGAGGACGCCGCGAAGCGCCTCATGGACTATGGCTACCACGCCCCCACCCTCTCCTTCCCCGTGCCCGGCACCTTCATGGTCGAGCCGACCGAGAGCGAGACCAAGTCCGAGCTCGACCGGTTTTGCGACGCGATGATCGCGATCCACGGGGAAATGCAGGCGGTCGCGAACGGGGAGTCCGACAGGGTGAACAACCCCCTCAAGAACGCGCCCCACACGGCCAAGGTCGTGTGCGCCGACGAGTGGGACCATCCCTATTCGCGCGAGCTCGCGGCCTTCCCCGCCCCGTGGACCCGGGCCTCCAAGTTCTGGCCGGCCGTCGGGCGCGTCGACAACGTCTACGGCGACCGGAACCTCGTCTGCTCCTGCGTGGGCATGGAGGCCTACGCCGAGGCGCAGCCGTGACGCCCTCCCCTTTATGAAGATCATCCGCCACCAGACACCCGCCGGCCCGGCCTACGCCACGCTCCAGCCCGACGGCTCCGCCCGGGAGATCACGGGCGACCTGTTCGGCTCGTTCCGGGCGACGGACAAGGTAGTCAAGCCCGGGAAGATACTGGCGCCGATCGCCCCACCCAACATCCTGGCGATCGGCCTCAACTACCGGAAGCACGCCGAGGAGGGCGGCAAGGGGGTCCCCGAGCGGCCGATGCTCTTCATAAAGAGCACGAACTCGCTCCAGAATCCCGGTGACCCGATCGAGCTCCCGAGGAAGCTGGCGAGCCAGGAGGTCGACTACGAGTGCGAGCTGGCGGTCGTGATCGGGAAGACCTGCAAGAACGCCACCCGCGCGAACGCGCTCGATTTCGTGCTCGGCTACACCGCGGCGAACGACGTCTCGGCCCGGGACTGGCAGATGCGGCTGAACGGCGGCCAGTTCTGCGAGGGCAAGAGCTTCGACACCTTCTGCCCGATGGGCCCGGTCCTCGTCACTAAGGACGAGATCCCGAACCCCAATTCGCTCGCGATAAAGACGATCCTCAACGGCCACGCGATGCAGGACTGGAACACGAGCGACATGGTCTTCGACGTGCCGGCGCTGATCGAGTTCCTGAGCGGGAGCAAGACGCTGCTGCCCGGGACCGTCATCCTCACCGGGACGCCGCACGGCGTCGGCTATGCCCGCAAGCCGCCGGTTTTCCTCAATCCCGGCGACACGGTGACGATCGAGATCGAGGGGATCGGCTCGCTCACCAACCCCGTTGTCGAGGAGCGGGTCTAGCGCAGGCCGCCCCCGGCGTATGACGCGTATGACAGCGGGCCGGCTTGAAGGCGGCCGCCCGGGCCGGCTGGATGGGGGGAAGAAAGCCATGCTCGTCGAAATCATGTACCTGGACCTGATGCTCAAGGTCCTGAAGAGGATGCCCGACATACCGCCCTCCGAGATCGGCATTGGCTCCTGGAACCAGGATCGCCATCATCCCTTTTCGCCCCAGGAGATCTATGCGATGAAGTCCAGGATGAGGAGCGTGGCCCCGTCGAGCTACTATGGGATCTTCCCCGAGGAGAAGCCGGCCGCCCCGCAGGACGCCAAGGGCTCAGCCCTCGACAAATAGCGCGATCTGCGCCCCGGGGCCGTGGACGCCCTCGATCAGGATTCCCTCCACGTCCGCAGTCTTTGACGGGCCCGTGCACCAGATGACATTAGGATCCCCTCCCAGCGCGGCCACCGCCTGCCCCAGGTCCCCGTAGAGGGCCCGGCGCGGGATGACCGCGACATGGGCCCAGGGAGCCAGGGCTCCCAGCCGGGTCGAGGTCGTTGCGTCATTCAGGATGATGGTGCCCGTCTCCGCGATCGCCCCGACCGCGCGGGTGATCCCGAACTGGTAGTCGTCCACGCGCGCCCGGTCGAAGGATGTCTCGACCGTCAACCCGGCGAAGTGCGGCTCAAGCGACGGCCAGAGCGCGGGATCGCAGTAGCCCCGGGTCCAGCCCCGGGTCCGGAGCAAGGCGGCGAGCGCCGCCGCGTCGGCGACAACCTCGCCGTTCACCGCCAGCAGGCGCTCCGTGAATTCCGCGAGGGGGTCGCCGGCCCCGGCCCGTTCGCGGGCCAGCTCTAGCCCGGCGTCGTAGTCCGGCATCGCCGCCCTCTTGGCGAGGGGCGCGAGGGCGGCCCTCACCCTGCCCAAGATGCTCTCCCGGTCTCCGGCCATGGGTCCGTCAGGCATGGGCCTTCTTCGGCCTGAGGAGCGTCTCCCTCCCCACCAGGTAGAGAAATACGCAGAGACCGAGGAAGAACACCATCGAGAGCGCGTCGGCGTAGGGTCCGTTGTACAGGGGGTTGTGGTCAGTCGCCCACGCCTCCAGCCAGTCGTCGGTCGGCTTGAGGACGCCCTCCAGGAGGGCGATCACGATCCCGGCAAGGGCCCCGCCCGCGATGTAACCCGACGCCAGGAGGACGCCGGGGCTCTTGTCGGTCTCCGCCACCAGCTGGTCCTCGCTCAGGTTCTTGCCCGCATGCTTGCGCCGCGTGTGGGCATCCACCAGCCAGCGGATGATGCCGCCCGCCCAGATCGGGCTCGAGGACGAGAGGGGAAGGTACAGGCCGACGGCAAACGCGAGCGAAGGCACGCCAGACATCTCGAGCACCAGGGCAATCATGACGCCGAGGAGGACGAGAGACCAGGGCAGCTTGTGCCCGAGGATCCCCTTGATGATGTAGGCTATCAGCGTGGCCTTCGGGGCCGTGAACTTCTTCGCGGACGTCCCGTCCGGCCGCTTGTCGTAGATCCCGTTGATGCCGGGATCGACGAGCCATACCGCGTTGCCGGTTGCGTCCACGAGGTACTTCTCGGAGGCCCCGCCCGATGGGTCGCTCTTGTGCCAGACGAGGTAGGTCTTCGCGTCGTCATGCGCCTGCGGCCCGTGGATCCTCTCGGTCTTCGTGAGGGTGGAGACCTCTACATGGAGGCCGGCGGGCGCGAGCGTGGAGACGGGGATGTAGGTCGCCTGGGAGTCATTGAGGGCGAGGAGCATCGGCCCGAGGACGAGGGCCGACGCGAACGAGCCGAAGAGGATGGCAATCTGCTGGTACTTGGGCGTCGCCCCGAGGAGGAAGCCCGTCTTCAGGTCCTGGGACGTGCTTCCGCCGTTCGACGAGGCGATGCAGACGATCGCG
>PMSP01000090.1 GCA_003168315.1 Opitutaceae bacterium | reverse complement strand
CCCCGCCCACCCCCAGCCAAGACGACAGGACTGAGCCCGGAGGAGGTTTCCCGCTTCCGGGCCGAGGGCTACCTCGTCGTCAAGCGACCGGTGCTCCCGCAGGATCGTTTCGCATCGCTCCGGGCCTACTTTGAGCGGGTGCTCGCCGAGCTGCCGGCGGGCGAGCGCCCCGAATCCATGGACGTCCCGCATTTCATGCACCCGAAGCTCCTCGAGTGGGCCTTCGAGCCGTCGATCCTCGGGCTCGTGGAGCCGATCCTCGGCCCGGACCTCGCGCTCTTCTCGACCCACTTCATCTGCAAGCCGAGGGGCAACGGGAAGCGCGTTCCATGGCACGAGGACAGCGCGTACTGGAAGGGCCAGATCGAGCCGATGGAGGTCTGCACCGTCTGGCTCGCGATCGACCCGTCGACCCGCGTGAACGGCTGCATGATGGTGATTCCCGGGACCCACAGCGGGGGAAGGGCCGGATTCAGCGACTACGGTCCGGTGGACACGCAGGCCGCCGTCTTTTCCACCGAGATCCTGGAGCAGCAGCGGGACGACTCCCGGCGGGTCTACATCGAGCTGCAGCCGAACGAGTGCTCCCTCCACGATGCGCGGATCCAGCACGGTTCCGAGCCCAACACGTCCAGCATCCGGCGCTGCGGCTGGACGCTGCGCTTCTGCTCGACCCGCGTCACCTTCAACCAGGAGCGCTTCGGGGGCGGCCACCAGGTCTACCTTGCCAAGGGCCGGGACCTCGGCGGCAACGCCTACGCCGACCCGACCCGCGCCTACCCGGAGGTGATGATGAAGCGCGGCGAGTCCGGCCGCTACAGGAACAGCCACTAGCGGCGGCCGCCGCCTGACGCGGATCCGCAGTTACGGGCCGGGAAGGGAAAGCGAGCCCGCGGGAAGGTAATGGGCGGCAAAGCCCATCCGGTCCGCCCATTCCGCGATCGTCTTCGAGACCGGGGATGTTCCTGTGGATCCGCCGTGCCCGGAATTTGATTCGATCCGGATCAGGATGGGGCCCGAGCCGGGGACCGGCGACGCCTCATACTGGAGGGCCGCCGCGTACTTGAAGGAGTGCGCGGGGAAGACCCTGTCATCGTGGTCGCCCGTCGCGATGAGTACCGGCGGGTACTTGGCGCCGGCCCTGATGTTGTGGACCGGCGAATAGGCGCGGAGGTACCTGAACCCTGCCTCGTCGTCGCTTGTCCCGTAGTCCGACGCCCAGGCCGCCCCGATCGTGAACGTGTGATAGCGGAGCATGTCCATCACGCCCACCGCCGGGAGGGCCGCCGCGCAAAGGCCGGGGCGCTGGTTCAGCACCGCCCCGATCAAAAGGCCGCCGTTCGATCGCCCCTCGATGACCAGGCGGTCCCGGCTCGTGTACCCGCGGGCAACCAGGGTGTCGGCCGCCGCGATGAAGTCATCGAAGACGTTCTGCTTGCGCTCCTTCGTGCCCGCCAGGTGCCAGGACTCCCCGTATTCCCCGCCGCCCCGCAGGTTGGGAGCGGCGTAGACGCCGCCCATCTCGAGCCAGACCGCCGTCGGAACGGAGAAGGACGGTGGAAACGAGACGTTGAAGCCGCCGTAGCCGTAGAGCCACGCCGGGGACGAGCCATCCAGCTTCAGTCCCTTTCTCGCCGTGATGAACATCGGGACCAGGGTGCCATCCTTCGAGGGATAGAAGATCTGCCGCGTTTCATAGCGCGAGGCGTCAAACAGGGTGCGGGGGCCCTGGAATACGGTCTCGGCCCCCGTGTCCAGGTCGCGGCGCAGGATCGAGGCCGGCGTGAGGAAGGAGGAGAATCCGTAGTAGAGCGCGGGATCCATCGACCTCCCTGTGAAGCCCGAGACGGCCCCGATTCCGGGGAGCTTGATCTCGCCCTCTGGGACCCCGTCGGTGCCGAATACGCGGATGCGGCTCTTGGCGTCCTGCAGCGTCAGGACGACGATCTTCCCGCCGACGACGGCTGCGGACTCGATCTCGTCCGCCGTCTGGGGCACGGGCGTCTTCCAGGCCGGCGCGGCCGCCGATGAAAGGTCGATCGCCACCACGCGGCCCTTGGGCGCGTCCAGGGTTGTCGAAACATAGAAGACCGGTCCCAGGTTCCCGACGAAGGCGTACTCGGCGTCGAACCCGTCCAGGAGCCTCGTGACCGGCCCGTCCAGGCGCGGCGACGCCGGGTCCGCCAGGCCGACGTAGTAGAGGGCCGTCTTCGTGCTCGCGCTCTGGGCCACCTCGATGACGAGGTAGCGCCCGTCGTCGCTCACCTGGCTGCCGAAGAACCAGTCGGGATGGTCCCGGAGCTCGAACATCAGGCGGTCGGCCGACTGGGCGGTCCCGAGGCGGTGGTAGAAGAGCTGCCGCCCATGCAGCTTGCCGAAGAGCTTGTCCCCCCGGGCAACCTCGGGGTAGCGGCAGTAGAAGAACCCGGCCCCGTCGTGCGTCCAGGAGATTCTCGAGAACTTCACCCAGCGAACGACGTCGGGCAGGTCGATGCCGGTCGCCACGTCCCGCACGTGGAACTCGTTCCAGTCCGACCCCGCCGCCGCCAGCCCGTAGCCGAGAAGTGTTCCGTCGTCCGTCGGGGACTCGGCCGTGAGCGCCACGGTCCCGTCGGACGCGAGAAGGTTCGGGTCGATGAGGACCCTCGGGGCCGTCCCGTCCGGGGCGGCCACATAGAGGACCGCCTGGTTCTGGAGCCCGTCGTTTCTCGTGTAGAACAGCCGGTTCCCGCGCTCCACGGGGAGCCCAAACTTGGGATAGCTCCAGAGGGCGGTCAGCCGGGCGCGGATCGCGGCGCGCTCCGCCATGTTGTCCAGCGCCGAGGCCGTCGCCGCCCGCTCGGCCGCCACCCAGGCCCTCGTCTCAGGGGAGTCGATCTCCTCCATCCAGCGGTAGGGATCCGGCACCTTCTCGCCGAAATAATCGTCAACCTGCTGGCCCCGGCGCGCCTCGGGCGCATCGGCCCCGAAGGAGCAAGAACCCGCAACCAATCCAATAATCGCGAACAATATAAGCGATTTCGGGAATGTGGAACGATTCATGGTACAGAGTGTCGGCTAATCAAAGTGAAGTCCAAGCTCGAAGTCCTTCCGAGCAGTCGCGACCTGCGGTTTGACACCCTGCGGGGATTATTACTCGTCTGTATGACGGTCAATCACTTGCCGACCGAGATGCGGGCCGTGACGGACCAGTCGCTGGGGCTCTTTTCCGCCGCCGAGGGCTTTGTCTTCCTCTCGGGGCTCATTGCAGGATGGGTCTACACCCGCAAATACCGCGCGATGGGTGCCGGCGGCCTCTGGACGGCCTCGGCCAACAGGGCCCAGTCGATCTACCGCTGGCACGTCGGCTCGCTCCTCGCCGCCTTCATCTGCGTGCAGGTGTCCGAGAGGATCCTCGGCTACTGCTCGCCCTCGGTGCCCAAGCTCTTCTTTGAGCACCCGCTCCTGTCGCTTGGCCTTGGGGCCACGCTCCTGTACCAGCCCGGGCTCCTCGACCTCCTGCCGATGTACTGCGCCTTCGTCCTCATGATGCCGATCGTCATCCGCAACCTCGAGGCCGGACGGCGCTGGCTGGTCCTTGGGGTGAGCGCGTCCCTCTGGCTCGCCGTCCAGTGGGCCCCCCCCATCGACGGGGCGCCGCTCTATCCCATCAATACCGGAAGCTTCAACCTGTTCGCCTGGCAGTTCCTCTTCGTCGCGGGCCTCGCCATCGGCCACGCGCGCCTGAGCGGGGTGGAGCAGGTGCTGCGGCCGAGCCGCTGGGTGCTTGCGGGCGCCGCGGCGGTGGCGATCTACGGCCTGGGCATCCGCCACGCGGGCTGGCCGTCCTTCTGGCCCGACCACGCGTTCGGCATTCTTGTGAACAAGCCCGCGCTCGGCCTCCTTCGCATGGCGGACTTCGGCTGCGTCGCCTACCTGATAGCTGTCTTCGGGGCCCGGTACCCGCGGGCGCTCGTGGCCCGCCCGCTTGCCTTCCTCGGCCGCCACTCGCTGGCGGTCGTCGCCGCGCAGAGCGTCGCCATCACGGCCCTCCTCCAGTTCCCGTCACTGTACGAGACGGCCCTCTCCCGGACGCTGACCGCCGCCGTGGTCGTCGCATGCCTCTTCGCCGTCGCCTCGGCCCACGCGGCCTACCTGTCCCACCGCCCGGCCGCTGCCCTGCCTCTTCCAATCGGAACTCGCCAACCGGCGGGGCGCGGTCTAGTCCGGCCCGATGACGCACGAGCGGCTTGAGCGGCAGATACGTTTCATCCTCGAGGTCGACAAGCTGAAGGAGGTCCTGCGCCAGACGCTCTGCACGCAGAGCCGCCGCGCGGAGAACGACGCCGAGCACTCCTGGCACATCTGCCTCGCGACGATCGTCCTGGCCGAGCACGCGAACGAGCCCGGCCTGGACGTCCTGCGCGTCCTGAAGATGCTGATCATCCACGACCTCGTGGAGATCGACGCCGGCGACACGTTCGCCTACGACACCGCCCGGATGAGGGACCAGCACGAAAGGGAGGCCCGCGCCGCGGACCGGATCTTCGGCCTCCTGCCGGCGGACCAGGCTTCGGAATTCCGCGCCCTCTGGGACGAGTTTGAGGAGAAGGGGACGCCCGAGTCCAAGTTCGCGGGCGCCATGGACCGCTTCCAGCCGATGCTCCTGGACTGCAGCACGCAGGGGGCTGCGTGGAAGCGCCACAGCGTGCCGGCGGCCCGCGTCCTCGAGCGCAACGGCTTCATCGCCGAGGGCTCGTCCGTCCTCTGGGAGGAGGCGGCGAGGATGATCCGGCGCGCCGTCGAGGCCGGGCACGTCGGCGGTTCGGGGTAGCGGTCAGCCCAGGTCCCGGATCGACCCGAACTCCGGGTCGAAGAGGCGGCGGTAGGTCCGGACGATCGTCCCGTCGGTGAGCCCGGCCAGCCAGTCGCAGATCCGCCTGGCCTTGGCCTTCCTTCCCCTGGCGGCGTCGATGAGCGCCCCGACCGCGGGCGGCAGGATCCGGACCACGCGAGGGCCGGGCTCCACGTAGTTGCGCCAGCAGGAGTCCCAGAGGTCGAACAGCACCCTGCGGGCCTTGTGCTCCATCTGCTGCAGCTGCGGGCTCTCGAAGATGATGTCGTTCGCGAGCGCCTTGTAGAAGAGAGCCTGGCGCTCCGCCTCCGGCGCCACGACGAGCTCGTAGCGGTACCGGTTGGTCCTTTCCGCCATGAAGTTGTCGCGCTCCCTGAGCCGGCAGCCGGTGATGAAGGCCCCGATGCGGGCCGAGAAGATCCCCTCGAGCCGGTCCGTCCTGATGGCGTCCAGGAGCTCGTCCAAGAGGCGCAGCCCGAGGGCGTCGTCCACCCTGGCGTCGGCCCAGGCCTCGATGCGGTCG
>PMSP01000177.1 GCA_003168315.1 Opitutaceae bacterium | reverse complement strand
CCGCAGCGCCGCCTTCTGCCCGGCCGAGTCGCTGTCGAAGAAGCACTCCACGCCCGCGTGGTACCGGCGAAGGAGCGCCAGCTGGCCGTCCGTGATCGACGTCCCCTGCGGGGCAACGGCGGTCTTAAGGCCCACGGACCAGCACCGGATCGCGTCCAGCTGGCCCTCGACCATGACGAAGGGCCTTCCCTCGCCGACCGCCGTCCTCGCGCGGTCCAGGTTGAAGAGCAGGTGGCTCTTCGTGAAGATCGGGGTCTCCGGCGAATTGACGTACTTCGCGTCGTGGGACGGGTCGTCCTGGGGCGTGAGCGCGGTCTGCCTGGCCGTGAAGGCGACGACGCGGCCCTGGTGGTCCCGGATGGGGATCATGAGCCGGCCCCGGAAGCGGGGCCTGAGGCCGCCGACCGTGATCATGGCGTCGTCGCGGATGAAGAAGAGCCCGCACTGGCGCAGCGCCTCATCGGAGTACTTCCTCTTCTGGATGGCGGCCCCGAGGCCCCCGCCGTCGGGGCCGGCCGCCCCGATCTTGAAATCCTCGGCGACCTCCGGCGTGAACCGGCGGTCGGCCCAGTACGCCCGCATGAAATCCCCGGCCGCGCCGGCGGCCCTGAACGAGTCGTGGAAATGCTGCGCGGCCTGGTCGTGGAGGTCGTAGAGCTCCTGGCGGAGCGACCGCTCCTCGCGGCTGGGCCCGGACCCCTCCTCATACTCGATCGCGACCCCGTAGCGCTGGCCGAGGGCCTCCACCGCCTCGGTGAACGAGAGCTGCTCCGTCTCCCTCACGAAGTCGATCGCGTCCCCGGCCTTCCCGCAGCCGAAGCACTTGAAGTACCCCTTGTCCGAGTCGACGTTGAAGGACGGCGTCTTCTCGTTGTGGAAGGGGCAGAGACCCTTCAGGCGCGAGCCCCCCGCCTTCTTCAGGGCGACGACACGCGAGATGACATCGGCGAGGTTTACGCGCAGCTTGATGTCGCGGATGCAGCTGGGTTTGATGACGGGCATGGACTGCGCGGGCCATAGGGCGGGGCCCTAGCGCAAGCGTGAGAAGAATCCACTTTCAACCGCCCCCGGGGGCTGTCAAGTTTTCGGGCCTCCCATGCGCCCAATGTTTGCGTTTTAGGAAACTTTGTCCGGCCGCAGGCGACTACATATTTTATACCCATGAGATTATTCCCACTGGCCCTCGCGGCCGCCCTAGCCTCCAGCGGGGCGCCTTTCCTCAGGGCCGAGTACACGCCCGAGGTCAAGCACCTGCCGAAGGAGCCCATCTGGGAGGCGCATTTGGCCAGCTTCTCCGACGCCGACTACAATAAGGAGATCGAGAAGCTGATCTCGGCCTACGAGAGGGCCTCGGGGAAGCGGATCGCCCCGGGCGCGAAGAGAAAGGTCGGCCTCAAGATTTACTCGGACTCGGGCCCCGGCATGGCGACCCCGACCGCCGAGGTGAAGGCGGTCATAGCCGCCCTCGAGCGCCGCGGCTACGCGAACAAGAACATCTTCCTCGTCGGTCTGAACCAGCTCAGGCTCCGGATGACGGGCTACCTGCCCTCGCTCGTGACGGGCGACACGCTCTTCAAGGGCAACCCGGTGTTCGTGCTCGAGTCCAACCGCTACTACGACCCGGTCTGGTTCTACGACAGCCCGCTTCCCGAGCGGTTCGACCCGATCTTCGCCGCCCACCAGACCGAGGGCGTCCCGAACGACTCGACGAAGGAGGAGGACCGCAAGAGCTTCCTCGCGACGCCCCTCTTCCTCGACACCGACTTCTGGATCAACCTTCCGGTCTACACCGACCACCAGGTCCTCGGCGTGAACGGTGCCCTCGTGAACGCGACCCTCTGGAACGCCTCGAACACGGCCCGCTTCTTCCGCTCGCCGGCCACGGCGCCCGCGGCCGTCGCCGAGATGAGCGCGATCCCCGAGCTGCGCCAGACCTGGCTCTTCAGCATAGCGAGCCTCGAGCACTACCAGTACATAGGCGGCCCCTACTTCAACTCCCTCTACACGAAGTCGGAGCCGCTCGTGTGGCTCGGCACGGACCCGGTCATGATGGACGCCCTGATGCGGGCGAAGATCAATCTCGCGCGCAGACGCGAGGGGTTCGAGCCGATCTCCGAGGAGATCCGCACCCTCGAGTTCGCCGAGACTCTCGGGGTCGGCTCGACGCTCATCAACAACGCCAAGATGATCGACGTGGACTGAGTCGCCGGCGCCGGCACAAACGGCTTGTCTCGACCCGGCGCCCCCAGCAGGCTCCAACCTCCCCAAATGGCATCGGCCGCATACCTTCCCTTCCTTGTCCAGGCGTTCCTGGCCGCCGCGATCACCGGGATGATCATCGGCGCGAGCCACCTGCTCGGCCAGCGCGCCAGGCACACGAAGATTAAGGACTCCGCCTACGAGTGCGGCGTCCCGGGCGAGGGCGTCGTCCACACGCGCTTCTCGGTCAAGTTCTACGTCACGGCCCTCCTCTTCATGCTCTTCGACCTGGAGATCGTGATCCTCGTGCCGTGGACCTTCGTCTACCGCGAGTTCCTGCACCAGCACATCCCGATACTCTGGCCAATGCTCTTCTTCATGTTCGTCCTCGTACTTGGCCTCTTCTACGAGGTGAAAAAGGGCGCCCTGGAGTGGGAGCGCTAGGCGTCGGGTCCCGTCATGCGGCTCGACAAGATAATCGCCCGTAGCCGGATCATCGACCTGCGCAGCTCCACGCTCGAGGCCGCGCTGGCCGAGCTCC
>PMSP01000331.1 GCA_003168315.1 Opitutaceae bacterium | reverse complement strand
CCTTGAGGCCACCCGCGCAATCGAGGCCGGCGCCGCCGACGAGGCCCTCGTCCTCTCGTTTGATTTCCTGAGCCCGTTCGTCGCCGGTGGCTTCCATTCGCTCAAGATCCTCAACTCCGAGTTCCCCGCACCCTACCGCGAGCGTGCGAGCGGCGCGATCGGGCTCGGCGACGGGGCAGCCTTTGCCGTGCTGGCCCGCGGTCGCGGCGACTGGACCCTGGAGGGCCAGGGCGTCTACAATGAAATGCACCACTTCACCTCGAACCGTGCCGACGGCTCCGGCTTCGCCCGCTGCCTCGAGGCGGCGGCAGGCGCAGCCGACGGGCGCCGCGTCTGGTTCAAGGGGCACGGGACCGGAACGCTCGACGCGGGGCGCCTGGAGGTCGCCGAGGCGTCCCGCGCATTTCCCGGATCGCCGATCACCGGGTGGAAGGGAAGCCTCGGGCACACGCTCGGCAGCTGCGGGCTGGTCGAGCTCGCGATCGCGATCGAGTCAGTCCGCAGCGGGATCGCTCCCGGGACGATCGGCGGCCCGGGCGAACCCATGGGCCCGTCGGTCGCCCTGGACAACTTTGGAACCCGGGGGTTTGACGGCGTCGTCTGCGCAAGCAACGCATTCGGGGGCGCCCATGCGGCTTTTCTTCTCTGCCATGCTTGAGCGGCACATCGACCTGCTCTTCACGGACGACGCGGGCGGCGAGTCGCCGGCGGCGACGCGCGATCGGCTGAAGGGCCTGTTCCCCCCGGGTTCCACCCGCCGCATGACGACCCTCGGCCTGCTTGTCGGGGCGGGGCTTTCGCGGGTCGACCCAGGCGAGGACGATGCCCTGGTCTACGCCTCGGGCTACGCGGAGAGCTGCGCCCTCGAGGGATTCCTGGGCAGCTTTCCCACGCCGAGCCCGACCCTGTTCCAGACTTCCATTCACCCGAGCGCCGTCCAGCAGTCGTTGATCGGCCGCCAGCGGCCGATCCGGGAATTTCTTCCGATGTCGGGAAGCTCCCTTCTGGCGTTCCATGCAGTGAGGGCCTCCCTCCTGATGGCCGCCCCGAGGTGCGTCCTCTGCGGCGGCGAGGAAAGGGGGACTTGGCTCCTTGAGCATGGGCTGGCGAGCGGGCGCACCTTCGCATTCGCGGCGGCCCTGACGCGGGAGCGCACCGGCGCGGCCATCGGCACCCTCGGGATCTCCCGGGACGGCGGCGGAGGCGCCCTCGGTCTCGCGCCTTTCTTTGACCTCCTGAGGGAGAGGAAGGCCTTCGACGGCATGGTCGCGCCGGGCTGGCGCCTGCGCCTCAAATGGAACTGACGCCCCCAGCGAGCGAGGCCCCGCGCAATCCCGGCCCGTCGTGGGGGTACGGGTTCCTGCGCCTGGCCGACCGCGTGCTTCCGGAGGCGCTCTTCCGGCCCCTGCGCGCCGCGGGAACCTGGTTCGCGGTGCTGGCGATGCCGTGGCAAAGGCGCCACTCCAGGGAGTACCTGAGGGTCGTCCTTAGCCGCGAGCCGCGCCCGGCCGACGTCTTCAGGCACTTTTTCGCCGTCTGCGAAAGCCTCATGCTCAGGCTTCGCGTGGCCAACGGGCTGGCCCACCGGTGCATCCTTGAAGCCGGGGCGATCGACTTCGCCGGCTGGCTGGCCTCGGAGCAGCCGGTCCTGATCGGCACGTTCCACATCGGAAACTCAGACCTGACCGGGTTCATGCTCGCAGGCCAGGAGGGCCGGCGCGTGCACATCGTAAGGCTTCGCGTCGGCAACTCCCATGACACGGACGCCCTGGCCGCGCGCTTCGGGGGCCTGGTCAACTTCGTCTGGGTCAACGAGCCCGGCGAGCTCCTGTTCGCGCTCAAGGAGGCCGGCGCCAGCGGCACGGCAGTCGCGCTCCAGTGCGACAGGCCAGACCACAGCGCCCGCTCCGAGACGTTTGACTTCCTCGGGGCCCCGCGCGTGTTCCCCTTCACGATCTACCACCTTGCCCTCATCTTCGAGCGGCCGGTCCTGCTCTCGTTCGGCGTGCCGTCGGGGCCGGCCGAGTCCACGGTCCACGCCTCGCCGGCCTTCACCCCGGTCAAGGGGGAGCCGCGGGAGGCGGCTCTCGAGAGGGCGCGGACCCATTTCCAGGCATTCCTGCGGCGCGCCGAGGCGCACCTGCGCGCGAACCCCTACCAGTGGCTGAACTTCCTCCCTCTTTGAGACGACGCCTCACCCGCATCCGCTGGGTCTTTCTCTACTACCTCTCCTGGGTGGTGTTCACCCTGGTCGGGGTCCTCCTGAACGTGGTGTGCGCCGTCCTCATGCTCCTCCCGCGGCGCGCGACCTACGAGCGCGCGGTCCGGGCGACCATCAAGCGCCTCTTCGAGACGTGGCTCGCGTGGCTCCACGCGACGGGGATCGTCTTGTTCGACTGGGTGGGGTTTGACGGCGAGGCCCTCAAGCCCGGGACGGTGTACATCGCGAACCACCCGACGCTGGTTGACGCGACCTTCCTGCTGGCGCGACTTCCGGACGCCGTCTGCATCTTCAAGCCCTCGCTCATGAGCAACCCCGCCATAGGCCCCGCCGCAGTCATGGGCGGCTATGTGAAGGGCGACAGCGGCCTGGACCTCATCAAGGCCGCGGCCGCCAAGGTCGCCGCGGGGCAGTCGCTCCTCGTCTTTCCGGAGGGAACGCGCACCGCCGAGGGGACCAAGCTCGGGAAGATGAAGCCGGGCTTCGCCCTGATCGCGGACAGGGCCAAGGCGCCCGTGCGCCTGATAATAATGAGCGCAAGCCCGGGCTTCTGCTCCCGGGGCCAGCCCTGGTGGCCGGCCCCGCGGCTGCTGCCCCTGCTGCTGCGGGTTTCCCTCGACCGGACGTGGGACTACGTGCCCGGAAGGCCCGCGACGGAGTTGACGCAATCGGTCGAGAGGCGAATCTGCGAAGTGCTCGAAGGCCTGAAGGCATGCCCCCCAAAGAAACACACCTCGTCCTGATCCCCGCGTTCAACCCGGGCAGGCTCCTTTCGGAGACGGTCGGCGGAGCGCTCGCGCAGTGGCGGAGCGTATGGGTCGTCGTGGACGGGAGCACGGACGGAAGCCACTCGGGAATCGCCGCGGGGGCCCCGGCCGGGGTGAGGGTGATCGTCCGCCCGGAGAACGGCGGCAAGGGGGCGGCGGTCCTCACCGGCGCGAGGGAGGCGATGGTCGCCGGCTTCACCCATGCGCTCGTCATGGACGCGGACGGCCAGCATCCCGCGGGCCGCATACCGGACTTCATGGCGGCGTCCCGCCGCTCCCCGGGGGCGCTCATATGCGGCAGGCCCGTGTTCGGGCCCGACGCTCCCAGGGCCCGCCTCTCCGGGCGCCGGCTGAGCGTGGGCCTGGTCCGCTTGGAAACCTCCGGAAGGGGAGCCGCCGACCCGCTCTTCGGCTTCCGGGTCTACCCCCTGCGGGCCCTTGTCGACACCCTGGAGAGGGTCCGCGGCGGCCGCCGCTACGACTTCGACCCGGAGATGGCGGTGAGGCTGGCCTGGGCCGGTGTCCCGGCCATCAACCTGGACGCAGCCTGCGCGTACATCGGGCGCGAGCGGGGCGGGGTGTCCCACTTCCACTACGTGAGGGACAACATCGCCATGGCGGCGATGCATGCGCGGCTCATTTGCGCGCTCATCTTCGGGCGCAGGGGCGCCCAGGGGGCATGAGGGCGGCGCGCCCCCTCCTGGCCGCCCTGGCCGTTGCCTGGGCGGCCTGCGCCGCGCCCGCGCAGGACGCCCTTCTCTCGGCGTCGGACATCGGTGGAGACTGGAAGCCCCTCCTCGGGGCGCTCGCCGCGAAGGGACCCATCCAGGCTTCGTTCACCGAGCGAAGGCATTTCCCGTTCCGCCACGAGCCCTTGGTCCTGAAGGGCGTCCTCAGGATTTCGCCCGAGCGGGGCCTGAGCCTCCAGTACACCGACCCTGAGGCCAGCGTGCTGGTGGCGGACGCCTCGGGGCTGGTCCTCAGGGACGGCAAGGGCCGCTCCCGCGAGATGCCCTCCGGATCCAGGGAAGGGGGCGCGATCGCGTCCCTCCTGCCGATCATGCGCTTCGACCTGCCGGCCCTGTTCCCGCAGTTTGTGATCCACGCCCGACGCGCGGGTGACGGCTGGACCTTTGAGTTCACGCCCCGCGACCGCGAGGTCGCGGACTCGCTCGGATCAATAACCGTGTCCGGGACCGGCACTGATGTGCGCCACCTTGAGTTCAGGCGGTCAGCCTCGCAGCGCGTGGAGATTGACGTCGGCGACACACGGGCCGGGGTCGCCTTCACCCCTGCCGAGCTGGCCCGGTTCTTTCGCTGACGCGCGCCGAAGATGGAGCCGCCGCGCCAGAAATGGACAGCACGGATCATCCTTCTCGCGGGGGCAGCCGCCGGCCTGGCGTGGCTCGGAAGCGTCGACTTGAAGCGCAAGATCACGACCGACATCCTGGACCTCGTGCCGGCGGACGAGCGCTCGCCGGAACTCGCCATGGTGCGCTCGCTCGCGGCCGAGGAGGAGGCGAGGGTGCTCCTATTGGCCATCAGGGTCCCGGCGAGGCCGGGCGAGGCTCCCCAATCGCGCGCGGCGCGCGCCGACCGCGCCGCGGCGGCCTTCTCGCGCGCTCTGGCCGCGTCCCCGGCGATCGCGCAGGCGATGCCCCTTTCCGACACGACGCCGCGCGACGCCCTCGGCGCCGCGGTCTTCTCGCACAGGCTCGACCTCCTGCTTCCGGGCTGGCTTGACGAAAGGCGAAGGGAATACGCGGCGTCGGGCTCCGCGGCGCCGTGGGGCCCGTGGCTCGCCGAGAGGACCGCGGCGGACCTCGAGGCCTACCTTGCGAAGCCCGAGGCCATGGCGACCCAGGACCTGCTGACCTCGGACCCGCTGCTCCTCGTCCCGGGACTGGTGGGTCGTCTCGGCAGCCTGTCGGAGACGGGGCTCGCGGCGGGGAGGTCCGGCGACTTCTCGCTTGTCTGGGCGAAGAGCCGGGATTCGCCCCTTAGCCCGGAAGGCCAGGCGCCCGTGTTCGAGGCGGTGGAGCGCGCCCGTTCCGGGTTGGCCTCGGCCGAGCCGCAGGCTGACCTCATCTGGACGGGGATCAGCCGGTTCGCGGCGGCAAGCCGCGCGCGGATCGAGCACGAGCTGGCGACCCTCAACCTGCTCTCGCTCGCGCTCGTGATCCTGGTCGCGACGGTGTGCGTCAGGCGGGTCTACCGGGCCGTG
>PMSP01000217.1 GCA_003168315.1 Opitutaceae bacterium | reverse complement strand
CGAGCGGATCGCGGCGATGCGCCCCGACCTGATCCTGTCGGTCTACTACAGGAACATGATCGGGATGAAGGTCCTTGGCCTCGCGCCCCTCGGCGCCTTCAACATGCACGGGTCGCTCCTGCCTAAATACCGCGGCAGGGCGCCGATCAACTGGGNNCCCCTGCGCGCGAAGCATCCTCTCCCGGCAGATCGGCGCCCTCCTGTCGGGGACCGCCCGCGAGGAGCCCCAGGACGCCTCGCAGGCCACGTACTTTGGCGGGAGGACGCCGGAGGACGGCCGGATCGACTGGACCCGCTCGTCGGTCGACATCTTCAACCTGATCCGCGCCGTGACGGACCCCTATCCCGGGGCGTTCACGGACGTGGGAGACCGGCGCCTCATGGTCTGGTGGGCCGAGCCCGGCACGCCGTCGGCCCGCGGGCGCGAAGGCAGGCCCGGCGAGATCCTCTCGGCGTCGCCGCTCGTCGTCGCGACCGGCGACGGGGCCCTCGAGCTCACGCGGGTCGAGTGGCGCGGCGGCGTGAAATCCCACCTTGCCGCCGGCCAGACCCTCTAGGCGGCAAAGCAGAGAATATGCCACTTAATAAAATCTTAATGTTAATTGGCATAATCTTAACGCGCTTTTAATTAAACTGTTGGCACACAAGCGGCTATGTCACGAAGGCGGACATTAAATCCGCGTTAAGCCAGCGATTCAGAGTTCCTCCAAGTCACGACCCTATCCAGCTAACAGTTGCCCCAATAGAATCCAGTAACCACCCAAGACCTATGTCCAGTCCCTCCAGTCCCACACCTGCAGCACCCACGATGAAGCCCACCCTGGGCCTCACCGGTTTGACCGTCAACGCAATGGCCCTGATAGCACCCGGGGCCTTCCTCTGGCTTACCTTCTCGGAGCAGGCGCTTTACGGCGCACCGATGGCGGGAGCCTCCATGTGGGCGGGCATCGTCCTCGCGCTGCTCCTCTGCTACGCCACGGCGGTCAGCTACGCGGAACTCTCGAAGCTCTATCCCGGCGCCGGATCGTCCTACTTCTATGCGGAGCAGGCCTTCCTCGCCAAGACGAAGGCCTTCCGGTTCGCGCGCATCATGAAGTTCTTCACGGGCTGGGCGAGTCACCTCTACTACTGGGTGTACCCGGGCCTCATGGTCGGCGTCACCGCGATGCTCATCGGCTACCTCTCGGGATACCTGATGCCGGACACCTTCAGCGGCACCTACAACAGCCCGCTCGAGATGTACCTCTTCTGCATCGTGTTCTCGATCGGGGTGGCCTACATCGCCTTCAAGGGCGTCAACGGCAGCACCGCGGTCAACATCGCGATCAACATCATCCAGATAACGGCGCTCATCGTGTTCGGCGTGATAGCGATCGCCTACCGCAACGCCCACCCGCAGGGCTCGACCGGCTTCCACCTTTCGAACCAAATAGCCGTCAACTACCAGGTCGCCCAGGTGACGATCAACGATGACAAGGGCAACCCGCTCCCCGTCCTCGACGCGGCGGGCAAGCCGACCAAGAACGCCGACGGGACACCCGCATACCAGATGCAGGACGGCCAGGACAAGGACGGCAACCCGCTCATGGCGGACAAGGACGGCAAGACCGTCACCGACGCCAAGCTGGCCGCGCCCTTCACGGTCGACTACAAGGACGGCGCCTACACGACGGACTCCACCGGCGTGCAGACGTTCAACTACCATCCCACGGCCAAGTCGGTCCTCGGGATCCACAAGTTCAGCTACATCTTCGTGCAGGCCGGCGTCGCGATCCTGATCCTCGTCGGGTTCGAGTCGGTCACGTCGATGGGTGAGGAGGCCAAGGACCCGAAGAGGCATCTTCCCTGGGCCATCCTGCTCTCGCTGACGATCCAGGGCGCGATCTGCTACCTCTTCGAGTACTTCGCCGCCAACTACCTGCTCAACAGCGGGTACACGCTCCCCAACGCGAGCGCCTCCAGCGCTCCAATTGGGGACATGATGGTGCTGACCGGCACCTGGCTATTCGGCAGCTATGCCGCGGGCAAGGCCTTCATGCTGGTCCAGGCGGCGACCGTGTTCCTCGCCCTGATCGGCACGACGCTCGCCTGCCTCAACACGGGCGCGCGGGTGACCTACGCGATGGGCCGCGACAACGAGGTGGGCGCCCATTTCGGGCTCCTCCACGGCAAGAACCTGACGCCCCACCGGGCGATCTGGACGCTGGCGGTCCTCTCGATCTTCATCGGGATGATCACGGTGACCACCTACCTGGGCGGCCAGGCCTCCGACCCGGCGGCCCTGGACAAGCACAACATCTGGTACAGTTTCGGCATCTTCAGCCCGCACGTGTACACCTGGATACCCAACACGTTCCTGGCGGTCTCGCTGGTCAGCAACTTCGGGACCTTCCTCCTCTACATGGTCACCTGCATCGTCGCCATGGTGGCCTTCAGGGAGCATCACACGTTCAACGGCATCAAGCACATGGTGATCCCGATATTCGGGTTCATCGCCAACCTGATGTGCATGCTGTTCTACCTCATCGGGCCGTTCTCGGTCGCCGGGATGAGCTGGCACGAGTCGTACATCGCGCTCGGCGTGGCGTTCCTCTGGGGACTCTACGGGTGGATATACTTCGCCATGTCCAGCAAGGCCAAGGGCAAGACGATGATCCTCACCGAGAGACCCGCCTAGTTCTCGTTGACCCGGCCCCCGGCCGCATAAGAATCAATGGCTCCGACTGCTTCAGGCAGCGGGGCCATTTTTTTTCGCCCAATCCATGCGCCTGCGCTACGCCCGACTCTCCACGACGGGACCGGTCCGCCCGGTCAACGAGGACTGGCTGGACTTCTGGGAATCTGCCGACCCCCTGACGAGGGAGAAGCAGGGGAGCGTGGCCATCCTCGCCGACGGCGTCGGCGGCTATGAGCGGGGCGAGGTCGCAAGCCATGTCGCCGTCGAGGCGGCGCTGCGCGAGTTCCAGTCCGCCCCGGGGGACACGAAGCCGTACACGCTCCTGCGGCGCATGTTCACGACCGCGTGCTCGCAGGTCTATGACAAGGCCGTCTCCGAGCACAAGGGGCAGAAGATGGCCACGACGCTCGTGGCCGCGATCTTCCGCGACGGCGCCGTCTGCGTCGCGAACGTCGGCGACACGCGCTCCTACTTCATCCGGCAGAAGACGATAAGGCGCCTGACGACGGACCACATCGCCACCTCGGCCCCGGTCAAGTACGGCCTGATGCTCGAGCGGCAGGCCATGGCGAGCCCGGACCGGAGCTCGCTCACGCGCAGCCTGGGCGCCGAGCCCTTCTGCCAGCCCGACTTCGCGACCCAGCTCCTCCACCACGGCGACGTGATCCTGCAGTGCACCGACGGGCTCCACGCCTGCGTGCTCGACGAGGAGATGCGGGAGATCATCGCCCGGTCGCACCCCTACGACGCCTGCAAGGAGCTGGTCGCCCTCGCCGAGAAGCGCGGGAGCGACGACAACATCACGCTGCAGCTGATCGAGGTGCGCAACTGGGAGCAGGTCGCCCAGTCGGCCCGCGTCGCCCTGGGCGCCGACGCGTCGCCCGGGAGGGTGGCGGTCGCCGCGGCCGCCGCTGCGACGGGGACCGGCGAGCCGGGGCCGGGCACGGTGCTGGACGGCCGCTTCGAGATCACGGACCTCGTCGCCCGCAGCAACATGGCCTCGATATTCAAGGCCAACGACCGGAAGACCGGCCACAGCGTCGCCGTCAAGATCCCGCTGATGGCGCTTGAGAGCGACATCGCGGGCTACGAGCGCTTCCAGAGGGAGGAGGAGATCGGCGCCAGGCTGAACCACCCGGCGATACTGAAGGTCATCAGGGTCGAGGGGGGCAAGAGCCGGCCCTACCTCGTCATGGAGTTCCTGGACGGCAAGACCCTTGCCGACGTCATCTCGAAGCGGAAGACCCTCTCCGAGGCGGAGGCGGTGGCCTACGCGGTCCAGATCTGCGACGCCCTCGAATACCTCCACGTGAACGGCATCGCCCACCGGGACCTGAAGCCCCAGAACATCATGGTCTGCACCGACGGCAGCCTGAGGCTGTTCGACTTCGGGATCGCCCGGGTCGAGAAGGCGCGCCGCCTCACCTTCGTCGGACTGACGCCGGCCCTCGGGACGCCCGACTACATCTCGCCCGAGCAGGTCCGTGGGCGGCGCGGGGACCACAGGAGCGACATCTACAGCCTGGGCGCCATCCTGTATGAGATGGTGACCGGGGCGACGCCGTTCGAGGGGGAGAGCCCCTACGTTGTGATGAACGCGCGGGTGACCGGCGACCCCGAGGCCCCGCGCAAGATCAACCGCGAGCTCAGTCCCGCCGTCGAGGAGATCATCCTCCACGCCATGGAGAGGGATCCGAAGAACCGGTACCAGGACGCCCTGGAGATGAAGCGCGACCTCGAGAACCTGGAAGGCGTCGTCGTCACCCACCGCGACCAGCGCCTGCGCGCCCCGCAGCCCTGGAACAGGCGAAGGTACACGGCCGTGCTTGTCGCCTTCGGGGTCCTGGGCTGGATCGGGCTCTTCTTCGCGCTGTTTCTCTTCATCTCGAGAAAGCACCACTGAGGGCGCCGCGGGTCGGTTGCCGCGCCCCTCAGGGGATGGAAGGCCGGGGACCCCGTCTGGGCCCCATATATTAAGATACTATTAAGATCGGCCGTGTTTTAAGCAGGCCAGATGCCAGAAATGCGCCGATTTGCCCCGCAAGGGGGGGGTTTTCGGGAGGCCGCCCGTTTTCCGGGGCGAAATTCGGAAGGCGTTCCGAGATGGCATCATTGCTGCTATCCCGGTGGTTGCGCGATTTGAACTACGATCGCTGAGCGAAAAACAACCTCAGACTGCCCAAAAATACCGTATGAATAAGAAACTGTATCCCCTGTATATCTGTGCGCTCGCCCTCGCGGCGAACTCAGCCCGCGCGCAGACTGCGACGACGACCACCACGCCAGCGACCACGACGACGACGACGACGACGACCACGACGGCGCCCGGACCTGCTCCGGCGGCGGCTCCCGCGGCCCCTGCCGCTGCGCCCACGTCACCCGTGTCAACGCCGTCCATGGAGGGCCCGCTCGCGGTCAACCTGAAGCCGGAGAGCTTTGACATCCCGGACTTCGGCAAGATCTACGTCTCGGGCGCCGTCACGGCCATTGCCCTGGCGGACACCCCCACGTTCTTCGGCGAGAAGTCGGCGATCGCGGACGTCAGCAACGCCCAGGTCTTCGTCCAGAAGGTTGACGGCGCGTTCCAGTTCTTCGCCGATGCCGGAGCGTACTCGTTCCCGACGGTCGGGGTCCCGTAC
>PMSP01000301.1 GCA_003168315.1 Opitutaceae bacterium | reverse complement strand
CGTGGTCACTTTGACGCGCTTCCGCGCGGCCGGCGCCAGGCCGGGCATGGTCCAGAACATGGTGTACGCCCGCTCGCTCCACCCGATCGACGAGCACCTGTCCCACGTGCACTTCGTCCAGGAGGGATTCCCCTTCGGCTTTGAGCTGATCGATTTCCAGCTCCATGTGTACAACCGGGGAGAGGAGATCGCGACCAACATCGCGGCCGACCGCGTGGAGCTGACCCGCGAGGAGGCCTTCGAGTACGTGAAGATGGAGTACATGGGCGCGCACCCGAAGGACACTTTGCCCGCGGCGCCCGTCATGGGAAAGCTCCCCTCCGACCTGCCGTCCCTGCTGGCGAAGGGGAGATACGCCGGGTCCTTCTACGTTAAGGTGTCCCCGGACGGCCTGTCGAACGGGGCCTACTCCGATCCGGCCTGCACGAGGAAGATTGACGACCCCTACCTGGACTCGGTCGTGACGAAGGTTCGCTTCAAGCCGGCGCTCAACAAGGGCAAGCCGGTTGAAGGCATCGCCGTCCTGAACCTGAACAAGCTGGCGCTGTAGGGCGGCAGCCCCGGGCCCCCGGGGGAGTTCCCGGCCGGGGGCGAAGGCACCGCCGCCGTTCATCACGGGCGGGGACCGGCGCGCGCCGAAAGGCCTTGCCGGCGCGATGAGAGGCTTGGGTTCAGCGGCAAACGGCTCCCGCCGGGATTTTCCATCCCAAGAATCCGTGCGTTCGCGGCATTTTCCCGACGGTTCGTCGCATGGATGTACGCCATCGGCGCGGCTGCGCGCTTGGATCCGCGCCAAGCAAACACAGCTCCTGCCTACGGAGCGGCTTCACGCAAACCAAACCTGTCACAAACATGCAAACATCGTGGAAAATCAAAGCCACGCTGGCGGCCCTTTTCGGCGCCTGCGCCGCGTTCACCCTGCAAGCCCAGACTGCCACAACGACGACAACAACGACCACGACGACCGGCGATTCGGCGTCGGTCCCGGCCGACCAGAGCAACCCGCAGGTCCTGGCTAAGTTCGTCGTCACCGGCTCGAACATCGAGGATGCCGGCTCGGCGTTATCCATCCCTGTTGCCGTCCTGTCCCCTGCGGACATCCAGAACAGCGGCGTCGAGACAAACGTGCTCGACGTCCTGCGCAAGATTTCGCCCGCCATCAGCGGCCTCGGTGGCGAGAACGCGACGACCGCCGGCGGGGCGACGAACGGCGGGTCGCAGATCACCCTGCACAACCTGCCGACCCTCGTCCTCGTGAACGGCCGGCGGCTTGCCTACGATCCGGTGGATGGCTCTGGCGGCAGCGAATTCGTCGACCTGAACACGATTCCCCTGGCGGCCATCGACAAGATCGAGGTCCTGAGCGACGGCTCGTCGGCCATCTACGGGGCGGACGCGCTCGGCGGCGTGGTCAACATCATCCTCAAGAAGGACTACAACGGCTGGGAGGCCGACGCCCACTACGGCTTCAGCGACCTGCCGGGCCACTATTCCGAGCGCACCGGTTCCCTGACCGGAGGCGTCAGCAACGGCACGACCTCGATCACGACGTCGTTCGAGTACACCCAGAGCGACCCCATCTTCGAGAACGAGCGCCCGGAGACCAATCCCTACTATGGAACGACGACCTTCCCCGGAATCCTGGAGGTGTTTGGCCTGGCAAGCGGCTATGACGAGGCGTTCCAGCTTGCGCCCGGCGTCAACGCCCCGCCGGGAGGAGGCAACTACACCATCCAGCAGCTGGTCGCGATGGGGATCTACAAGGACCTGGGAAGCTTCAACGACCCGAACGTCATTACCGGCATCCAGCACCAGCTGAACCTCGCCGCAAAGCAGAACCTGATCGAGTCCAGCAAGCGCGAGAGCGCGACGATCAACGTGTCGCACAAGATCTACGGGGACAGCCTCGAGGGTTTCGGCTACATCCTCTACTCGCACGTGGACACCCAGTATGGGCTGAATGCGCAGCCGCTCTTCCCGTACATCTCGACGCCAAACTCGGACCTCGCGATCTACGGCTCCCCGACGGTGCCTCCCGGCAATGAATACGTCCCTGTCACCGCGCCGACGAACCCGCTGTCCCAGGCGAGCCTGGACCAGGGGTTCACGGACGGGAGCGGCGGCCAGGGGGCCCTGGTCCACAACCGCTTTATTCCGGATCCCCGCCTCTTCCAGGACGACGGCGAGTCATTCACGGGCGTGGCGGGCCTGCGGGGCACCATCAACGCCGACTGGTCCTGGGAAGTCGCGGCCAACTTCAACCGCTACACGGACGACTACACCAACCCGGGCGTCCTTGACGAAAACAACCTGATCGCCGCCTTCGTCACGGGCCAGGTCAACCCGTTTGCCATCAACCAGGCTCCCGGCGCGCTGAACGGCATCCTCGGGACGGCGTTTGTGGACTACATCAGCACGAACAACACGTTCGACGCACTCCTGCGCGGAGCCCTGTTCGAGCTCCCCGCGGGAAAGGTGAAGTTCGCGGCGGGGATCGAGTACAGCAGACAGAACCTGACGGCGATTCCGGACAACAACACGGCCAACAACCTGTGGATCGACTCACCAACCGTCCTTCCGTTCAACTCCAACCGGACGATCACGTCCTACTACGCCGAGGTCGAGATTCCCCTGGTCGACAAGAGCCGTCCCCTTCCCGGGGTCTATGCCGCGACGCTTGGGGCCGCTGGGCGCTACGACGAATACTCGGGCGGCGTGGGCTCGTCCCGGGTCCCCAAGGTTGACCTCAAGTACCAGCCCTTCGACGACCAGCTGACCCTGCGCGCGAGCGCCGGAGAATCATTCATCGCCCCGCCCCTCTACGCCCTCTACGGCCCGACAACGCAGGGCTCGTCTAGCCAGCTGTCTTATACCGGCTCCAACGGGACCAGCTACACGAACGTGCAGATGCAGGCCGTCTCCGGCTCGAACCCCAACCTGAAGCCGTCGACCGCCAGCACCTGGGAAACGGGCTTCACGTTCACGCCCAAGGCGGTCCCGAACCTGAGCGTGACCTTCGACTACTTCGACACCACCCAGCACAAGGTCGTCGGCTCCATCGACGAGTCGACGATCGTCCAGAGCGTCGAGGACCTGGGCGCGGCGTCACCGTATGCTTCCTTCATCCGATTCGGGACACCCACAGGCCCCGGGCCGAGCGGAGACGCCCCCGGCCAGATCAGCTCCCGGCCGCTGGCTTCGGTCTACATCATCGACCCGGAGCTCAACCTGAGCTCCGTGGCGATCAAGGGCTATGACGCCGCCGTCACCTACGTGATCCCGACGAGCCACTTCGGCCGCTTCGAGGTCGACGAGGCCCTCACGGTCTACGACAGCTACCTGATCCAGGTGCTTCCGCAGCAGAACTACTTCCAGAACGCCGGGCACATCGACCAGGTGGCTGCCGCGATCTCCGCGACCCCGTCCGAGGGCGGCACGACTCCCCGCTACAAGAGCTACACCTCCCTCAAGTGGTCGGAGAGGGGTGTCGACCTCCTGGCCGCCTTCACCTTCGTCCCCGGCGTGACGGACATTGGCTCGGGCGGGGTCAACGAGTCGCCCGCGCTCCCGGTGGCCTCCTATGCGCAGTGGGACTTCGCCGCGGCCTACAACCTCTCGGCTCTGCACCTCAACCACTGGCTGGATGGAGCCACCGTGCGCGTCGGCGTCAACAACGCCTTCAACTACGTGCCCCCGATCGCCCCCTACCAGCTTGAGAACACGAGGTCGGACATCAGCGCCTACGACGGCGGCATCGGCCGCATGTTCTTCGTCGACCTTTCCTACAAGTTCTGAGCGCCCCAGCCTGGAATGCAAAAGCCGGCCCCGAAACGGGCCGGCTTTTTCGTCGTTGCCCTTGGCATCAGGCCTCGAGGACCAGGTTGCGCAGCTCGGAGAGCTCGACCGGCTTGTAGAGGATCTTGTCGACGCCGAGGCTCAGATACTCCTTCGCGACGTCCCCGTTCAGCTCGGAGCTGACGATCGCGATCTTCCCCGGGAACTTGATCTCGCGAAGCTTCATGACGAGCTCAAGGCCGTTCATGGCCGTCATGTGGTGGTCGGAGATGACGATGTCATAGGCCAGCAGGTCGGCGGCGACCATCTGGAGGGCGTCGCCCCCGTCGGGGGCGCAGTCGACCTTGTGCCCGAGCCTGGAAAGCGCCAGGCGCGCCACCTCGCGCAGTTCGCGCATGTCGTCGACGTAGAGGACCCGCTTCGACTTGTTCGCTGCCGCGGTTATCTCGGGAGAAGGGGAGATCATGGCTTTTTATCTGAACGCATAAGACCTGTAGTGATTGACGGAGGATTCCGATACTTGTTTGGCGGGATTTTGCTAAAAAAAGGCGAATCGATTCCCGCGTATCCTCAGTTGAGCGAGATCCTGTCGTCCGGCAGCCCGCCCTGAAGCTTCTGGTGCAGGATCGTCGTGTCTATTTCCGAGCGCAGCACCTTCAGGAGCATGAGGAGCCGGCGGTTGACGTCAAGGGTCTCCAGGAGCCTCTGCTTCACCAGGATGTCGTCGCAGAGGTTGAAGGCCGCTATGTCCGCGAAGATCTCGGGGTCCTCGACCGTCTTCAGGAGGTCGGTCATGCCCTCAGTGCCCCCCGGCGAGAGCCTGAGCTTCAGCTTGATCAGCCGGGAGAGCTCAAGCCTGAGCCGGGCGTTCTCGCCCGGGGGGGCGCCCGGCTCGCTCGTGAGCGCCCGGATCCGGATCCTCCGGTACGGCTCGTCGCCGAGGATCGACTCTATCGCGATGCGGCAGAGGCCCTGAAGCAGCAGGTTCGATGTCCCGTTCTCGTTCTTCTGGCACGCCCGGACGAGCCCGATGCAGGCGACCCGGTGCGGCGGCTCGAAGCGCGCCTCGGATTCCTCCGCGCCCAGATTCATGCAGGCCACCGCGAATAACCTGTTGGTGGCGAGGACGTCCCGGAGCATCCTGCGGTAGCGGGGCTCGAAGATGTGGAGGGGCAGGAGGGCCTGCGGGAAAAACGGCAGGTTCGGAAGCGTCATCACCGGCACCTCGTCCGGCACTTGGATTTCCACTTCCATGGACCCAGCTTGCTCCGAATGGCCGCAATTTCAAGAATCTGGTCGAAAAACTCCTAGATAAGGCTAAGTCCAGCCTGCCTCTCCGCTTGCCGGCATTCCGGCAAGCCAGCCAACCCCCGAACGCTCCCCATTCGCTCGATCCTGAGACTCCTGACCGGCGCCCCGCTGCTCCTTGCGGTGCATCCTGCCGCGGCGGCGGAGCCGGTCCACGTCGTCTACTGGGAGAAATGGGTCGGGGTCGAGGGGCAGGCCGCTCAGGCCGTCATCGACACCTTCAACCGGTCCCAGGACCGGATCATCGTCGACTACTACGCCACGTCGGTCCCCGACAGGAAGACGCTGGTGGCGACGGCGGGCGGCGACCCCCCGGACATCGCGGGCCTCCACGAGCAGAACATCGCCACGTTCGCCGACGCCGAGGTCCTGCAGCCCCTGGACGACTTCATCCACAGGGAGGGCCTGACGAACGAGGAGTGGCTGTCGCGCTACTATCCGGTCTACGCGAAGATCTGCACGCACGGCGGCCACATCTATGCCGGGATCAGCACCCCGGCGGTGGAGGCCCTGTACTGGAACAAGACGCTCTTCCGGGAGGCCGGACTCGACCCGGACCGGCCCCCGCGGACTCTGGCGGAGTTCAACGACTACGCCCGACGCCTCACCCGGCACGACCCGAAGACGGGGCGCCTCACCCAGGTCGGCTTCCTGCCGCAGGATCCCGGCTGGTGGCCGTGGATCTTCTGCGACTGGTTCGGCGGCAGGCTGGTCGAGGGCAACAGGATCACCTTCGCCACCGACCCGCACAATGTCGCCGCCTACGCGTGGATGCAGTCGTTCACGAAGGAATACGGCCTGGAGAACGTGAAGGCCCTGTCCTCGGAGTTCGGCCCGTGGGCCTCGCCCGCGGCGCCGTTCTTCACGGGCAAGATCGCCATGGTCTTCCAGGGCGTTTGGTACGACAACTACATCCGCCAGTACAAGCCCGGCCTCGACTACGGCGTTGGTCCGTGGCCCGAGAACGTGCCCGGCGTGAAGGACTTCGCGATGGCCGAGGCCGACGTCCTCACCATCCCGCGAGGCGCGAAGCATGCGAGCGAGGCGTGGGAATTCATCAAGTACCTCAATTCCGCCAACCCGAACGCCCAATCGCGGGAGGAGTTGCAGGGCGCGGAGCTCATGGACTTCCTGCAGCTGAAGAACTCGCCCCTGCGCGTCTGGAGCCCGTACTTCACGAACCACAATCCCCATCCCCACATCGCGATGATGCGCCTCCTCTCCGCCAGCCCGAACGCGACCTGCGTCCCGCAGATCGGGATCTGGCAGGAATACTACCGCGAGGTGATCTCGTCCTTCGACCGCGTGAGGCTGATGGACGCCACGCCCGAGGAGGCGCTCGCGTACTCCCAGGCGCGCCTCGACGCCAGCTGGACGCGCTACCGAAAGAGCCTGGAGCGCCACGGCCAGTGGGCGGCCCTGGGGGAGACCGCCCCATGACGCGGAACGAGAAGAAGCAGTTCCGGGCCGGCATCGGCTTCACGAGCCTGTGGATCGTCGGCCTGGCCGCCTTCACGGCCTACCCGATCCTGGCGTCCCTGTACTACAGCTTCTGCGACTACTCGATCCTCAAGTCCCCGGTCTGGATCGGCCTTGAGAACTACCAGCAGCTGGCGCAGGACGGCCTTTTCTGGAAATCGCTGCGCAACACGCTCTTCTACGCGGGGCTGTCCGTTCCCCTCGGCACAGTCGTGGCGCTCGGACTCGCCGTCCTCCTCAACAGCGAGGTGAGGGGCAAGTCCGCCTACCGGCTGCTCTTCTTCATGCCATCCATCGTCCCGATCGTTGCCTCCTCGATGCTGTGGCTCTGGATCTTCAACGGCCAGTACGGGCTCATGAACGGCTTCCTTAACCTCTTCCTCACCCCCTTCGGCCTGCACGGTCCGGCATGGCTCGCGGACCCGGCATGGTCCAAGCCGGCCCTCGTCATCATGAGCCTCTGGGGAACGGGCAACGCCGTCGTCATCTACCTGGCCGGGCTCCAGAACGTGCCGACGGAGCTCTACGAGGCCGCGGAGATCGACGGCGCCTCCGCTTGGCAGCGCTTCGTCCACGTGACGCTCCCGTCGATCGCGCCGGTCGTGGCCTTCAACGGCATCATGGCGCTCATAAGCGCCATGCAGCTCTTCGCGCAGGCCTACATCATGTCGGAGGGGGCCAACGGCAACGGCAACGCCTCGGACGGGAACCCCGCCCGCTCGACCCTGTTCTACACGATCTACCTCTTCTCGACGGCCTTCCAGGACCTGCGGATGGGCTACGCGAGCGCGATGGCCTACATCCTCTTCCTGATCACGGCGGCGCTGACATGGGCGGCCGCGCGGTTCTCGCGCGGCCAGTACGAGGACGCCGTCTGACATGCGCCCGAAGACGCAGTTTTCCCGGGCGGTCGTGACGGCGCTCCTCCTGCTGTTCTCGGCGGCGTTCGCCGTCCCGTTCGTCTGGCTCCTCAGCACGTCGCTGAAGCCGATCGAGCAGACGCTCTCCCTCCCGATCACCTTCCTCCCCAGGGCGCACTACGCTGACCTCGACGGGCGGAGGATGGAGGTGACGCTCGACTTCCAGGTGACGCAGGCGGGGGCGGTCGTCCGCCTCCTTTCCGGCGACGACGCGGGCAAGCTCGGCTTCATGGGGGCGGCGCAGCTCGCGCAGCACGCGGATTCGGCGGTCGTCGTCCACCCGGTCGCGGCCGGCTCGTGGCACGTGACGCAGCGCCTCGACCGCGCCACGGGCGAAGGGGGCCCCTCGCCGCTCTGGGACGTCCTCCCCCGGGACCGGATCGACACGCATATCAAGTTCCGCTGGGAGAACTACCCGAGGGCGCTCGCCGCGCTGGGCGGCGACGCCGAGTCGGACCGCCACCGCGTGGGGTTCTGGACGTTCCTGGCCAATTCCCTGACGGTCGCCGTCCTCGGCGTCATCGGAACCGTGATCTCGAACGCGATCATCGCCTACGGGTTCGCCCGCCTCAGGTGGAAGGGCCGCGACGCGTTCTTCGCCCTCACACTCGCCACCATGATGGTGCCCTTCCCGGTCCTCATGGTCCCGCTCTACGGCGTCTTCAAGGCCTTCGGGCTCATCGGGACACTCCTGCCGCTCTGGCTGCCGACATGGTTCGGGAGCGCCTTCAACATATTCCTCATGCGCCAGTTCTTCCGGACGATCCCCGAGGAGCTGAGCGAGGCGGCCCGGATCGACGGCTGCAGCGAGTGGCGCATCTTCTGGCGGATCATCATCCCGCTCAGCACGCCGGTCCTGGTGGTGGCGGCGCTCTTCCACTTCATCTTCGCCTGGTATGATTTCCTCGGGCCCCTCCTCTACCTGACGCGAAAGGACACCTACACGCTCGCGATCGCGCTCCAGAGCTACGAGTCCCAGAACGGCGGCGTCCAGTGGCATTACCTGATGGCGGCCAGCGCGGTGACGATCCTGCCTGTCATCATCCTCTTCCTCTTCGGGCAGAAGAGCTTCATCCGCGGGATCGCGACAACGGGGTCGAAGGGGTAGGCGAGGGGCCCGGGCCGGGGCTGTGCCACGCCCTGTCCCAAGGCGCCTAAAGTGGGACAGAATGGCTTGATTTTCCCTCGCTTGTCCCGGGCCTGTAATTTTTTAAGCACATTACCCGTAAGGGGTAACAGAAGATCATCCCGGGAGGCACACGTAGTGCTGGGTTAACGGCATGAGCCGCATTCTAGGCATCGATCTGGGCACCACGAACTCCTGCATGGCCGTCATGGAAGGCGGAGAGCCCGTGGTCATCCCGAACGCCGAGGGCGGCCGCACCACCCCCTCCGTCGTCGCCTTCACGAAGACGGGCGAGCGCGTGGTGGGCCAGGCCGCGAAGCGGCAGGCCGTCACCAACCCGAGCAACACCGTCTTCTCCTCGAAGCGCCTCATCGGCCGCAAGTTCGCGGAAATCCGCGACGAGGCGAAGAACATGCCGTTCAAGGTCGTCGAGGGAAAGAACGGCGACGCCTACATTGAGATCAAGCAGGGCGACAAGACCGAGCAGTACGCACCGCAGCAGATCGCCGCGTTCGTCCTCGGCAAGCTGAAGGCCGACGCCGAGGCCTACCTGGGCGAGAAGATCACGCAGGCCGTGATCACGGTTCCCGCCTATTTCAACGACTCCCAGCGCCAGGCGACCAAGGACGCCGGCAAGATCGCGGGGCTCGAGGTCCTGCGCATCATCAACGAGCCGACGGCTGCCTCCCTGGCCTACGGCCTGGACAAGAAGAAGGACGAGAAGATCGCGGTGTTCGACCTCGGCGGCGGCACGTTCGACGTGTCCGTGCTCGAGATCGGCGACGGCGTGTTCGAGGTCAAGGCCACGAACGGCGACACCCACCTCGGCGGCGACAACTGGGATGACGCGCTGATCGCGTGGCTGGTGGACAATTTCAAGAAGGACAACGGCATCGACCTGCGCAAGGACCCGATGGCGCTCCAGCGCCTGAAGGAAGAGGCCGAGAAGGCGAAGATCGCCCTCTCCTCGACCCAGTCGGTCGACATCAACCTCCCGTTCATCACGGCCGACGCGTCGGGCCCGAAGCACCTCAACGTCCAGCTTTCCCGCGCCAAGATGGAGCAGATCTGCGANNGCGATCCAGGGCGGCGTCCTCAAGGGCGACGTCCGCGACGTGCTCCTCCTCGACGTGACCCCGCTGACCCTCGGCATCATGACGGCCGGCGACGTGTCGACGGCGATGATCCCGCGCAACACGACCATCCCCTCCAAGAAGACCCAGGTCTTCTCCACCTACAGCGACAACCAGCCCTCGGTCGAGATCGTGGTCCTCCAGGGCGAGCGCCCGATGGCCCGCGACAACAAGACGCTCGGCACCTTCCGGCTCGACGGCATCCCGCCGGCGCCCCGCGGCGCCCCGCAGGTCGAGGTCACCTTTGACATCGACGCGAACGGCATCCTTCACGTCTCCGCCAAGGACCTTGGCACGGGCAAGGACCAGAAGATCACGATCCAGGGCTCGTCGGGCCTGTCCAAGGACGAGGTCGACAAGATGACGAAGGAGGCCGAGCTCAACGCCGTCGAGGACAAGAAGCGCCGCGACGCCGTCGAGACGCGCAACCAGCTCGACACGGCCTCCTACCAGCTCGAGAGGACCATCAAGGACGCGGGCGACAAGCTCCCGGCCGAGAAGAAGTCCAAGGCCGAGGCGGCCGTTGCCGAGGCGAAGAAGGCCCTTGAGTCCAATGACGGCGACCAGATGAAGGCCGCCCTCGACAACCTCTCCAAGGTGGGCGCCGAGTTCTACGCGGAGGCCCAGGCGGCCGCGCAGGCCGCCAATGCCGCTGGCGCGCCCCCCGAAGCGGACGGCGCAGAGCCGGGCCCCGCGCCCAAGGCCGAGAAGAAGGCCGACGTCGTCGACGCCGACTTCGAGGTCGTCGACGAGGAGAAGAGCAAGAAGTGACCCTTTCCGGATCCGGGGCGACACGTCGCCCCGTTCCGACCTTCAACCCAAAACAAAATCCATATGTCTAAAGTCAAAATCAGACCGATCGGTGATCGCGTCCTCGTGAAGCATCTCGAGGACAAAGAGCAGGTCCGCGGGGGGATCATCATCCCGGACAGCGCCAAAGAGAAGCCGCAGGAGGCCCAGGTCATCGCCCTCGGCACCGGCAAGCGCGACGACAACGGCAAGGTCCACGCCTTCGAGGTGAAGGTCGGCGACCGCGTCCTCGTCGGCAAGTACGGCGGCACCGAAGTGAAGCTCGACGAGCAGAAGTACACCCTTGTCCGCGAGGACGACATCCTCGGCGTCATCGCCTGAGGCCCGGAACGAACCAGAACCCAAGACAGAACAACTTAATTAACATGCCTGCCAAACAACTCATCTTCGACGAGTCCGCTCGTCAGAAAATCCTCCGCGGCGTAGAGCTGCTCTCCCGCGCGGTCAAGGTCACCCTTGGCCCCAAGGGACGAAACGTCGTCATCGACAAGAAATTCGGCTCGCCGACCGTCACCAAGGACGGCGTCACCGTCGCCAAGGAAATCGAGCTGCCGGACCCCTATGAGAACATGGGCGCCCAGATGGTGAAGGAGGTCGCTTCGAAGACCTCCGACGCCGCGGGTGACGGCACCACGACCGCCACGGTGCTCGCCGAGGGCATCTTCCGCGAGGGCCTGAAGAACGTCACCGCCGGCTCGAACCCGATCTTCCTGAAGCGCGGCATCGACAAGGCCGTCGAGGCCGCCGTCGCCGAGCTCGCCAAGGTCTCCAAGAAGGTCTCCGACCGCGAGGAGATCCGCCAGGTCGCGACCGTCTCCGCAAACTGGGACGATACGATCGGCAACATCATCGCCGACGC
>PMSP01000178.1 GCA_003168315.1 Opitutaceae bacterium | reverse complement strand
AAGATCAAGGAGATGGGAAGCCGCTACTTCTTCATCTGCATGTACGTCTGGCTGGAGAAGTACTTCAGCCGCGGCGACTACCGGCGCCGGTAAGGCGACGCAGCCCGAACCGGGACGACGGCCTGAAAACCCTTGTTTACGCGGGAACGTTCGATTGGCTTAATCCTTATCCCCCCGATGATTTATCTACTAGGAGGCTCCGGGTATGTGGGCCAGGCCTACCAGGCGCTCTTCAAGCGCAGGGGCGTCGCCTTCCGCAACCTGAGGCGCGCCGAGGTCGACTACTCCGCGGCCGGCACCCTCCGGGATGCGCTCCTGCGCGACAGGCCGGAATTCCTGATCAACGCGGCCGGCTACACCGGGAAGCCCAACGTCGACGCCTGCGAGCTGCACAAGGCGGAGTGCCTGCTCGGCAACGCGGTGCTGCCCGGAATCATCGCCCAGGCGTGCGGGGAGGCCGGGGTTCCCTGGGGCCATGTCTCATCCGGCTGCATCTACAGCGGCGACGGCCCCGGCGGGAACGGGTTCGCGGAGAATGACACGCCGAACTTCACATTCCGGTCGAACCACTGCTCCTTCTACAGCGGGTCGAAGGGCCTCGGGGAGGAGGTGCTGGCGGGGCACCCCGGCCTGTTCGTCTGGCGGCTGAGGATCCCGTTCGACGGCGTCGACAACCCGAGGAACTACCTGACGAAGCTCATGCGCTACCAAAGGCTCCTCGAGGCGACGAACTCGATCTCCGAATTGGACGAGTTCGTCGAGGCGACCCTCGCCTGCTGGACAAAGCGAGTCCCCTTCGGGACCTACAACGTGACGAACCCGGGCAAAGTGACGACCCGGGAGGTCGTCGACCTCATCCGCCGCTCCGGGGTCTGCGTGAAGGAGTTCTCCTTCTTCTCGAGCGAGGCCGAGTTCATGAGCGTGGCGGCCAAGACGCCGCGCTCCAACTGCGTCATGGACTCCTCGAAGCTTGCCGCGGTCGGGATACAGCTGACACCCGTGCACGAGGCGGTCGCGCGCGACCTCAAGTCCTGGAGGAAGGCCGCCTGAGCCTCGAGGCCATGAACCTACTCGTCACGGGGGGCTGCGGGTTCATCGGCAGCAATTTCATCCGGCACCTCCTTCTCGACGGATCCAGGGGCATCCCCAGGGTCGTCAACCTGGACAAGCTGACCTATGCCGGCAATCCCGCCAACCTCGCGGACGTGGTCGGGGACGCCCGCTACTCCTTCGTGCACGGGGACATTGGCGACGAGGAGAGGGTCCTCGCGCTCCTCGCCGAGCACAGGATCGGCGCCATCGTCAACTTCGCCGCCGAGAGCCACGTGGACCGGTCGATCGACTCGCCCGAGCCCTTCGTGCAGACGAACGTGGTCGGCACGCTCCGGATCCTCAATGCGGCGAGGCGCCACTGGTCCGGCCTGCCCGCTCCGGAGAAGGACGAGTTCAGGTTCCTGCATATCTCGACCGACGAGGTCTATGGGACGCTCGGGCCGAAGGAGCCGGCCTTCACGGAGGAGACGCCCTTCGCCCCCAACTCGCCCTATGCGGCGTCCAAGGCCGCGAGCGACCACCTGGTCCGCTCGTACCACCATACCTACGGGCTGCCGACGCTGACGACCAACTGCTCCAACAACTACGGGCCCTACCATTTCCCGGAGAAACTGTTCCCGCTCGTGATCCTGAACGCGCTGGACGGCAGGTCGCTGCCGGTCTACGGCGACGGCCAGCAGGTCCGCGACTGGCTGTACGTCGCCGACCACTGCCGCGCGATTTCCCTTGTCCTGGAGCGGGGACGCCCGGGCGAGACCTACAACGTGGGCGGCCTGAACGAATGCGCCAACCTGGACGTCGTCAGGATGATATGCTCCCTCCTCGACGAGAGGTCGCCCCGCAAGGACGGGAAGCCCTACGCCAAGCAGATCGAGTTCGTCGCGGACCGCCCGGGACATGACCGGAGGTACGCCATCGACTGCTCGAAGATCCAGCGGGAGCTGGGCTGGCGTCCCCGGGAGTCGTTCGAGACCGGGCTTGCCAAGACCGTCGACTGGTTCGTGGAGAAGCGGTCCTGGTGCAACGAGACCACGGCGAAGCGCTACGCGCGGGAGAGGCTTGGCACGACGGCCTGAGGGCCCGACATCCCACCTATGACACGCAAAGGCATCATCCTTGCAGGGGGCTCGGGCACGCGGCTCTACCCGCTCACGATCGCAGTGAGCAAGCAGCTCATGCCCGTTTACGACAAGCCGATGATCTACTATCCCCTCTCTGCCCTCATGCTGGCGGGGATCCGGGAGGTGCTCGTCATATCCACGCCGCAGGACCTTCCGCTCTTCAGGCAGCTGCTCGGGGACGGATCCGACCTCGGGATGCGCCTCGACTATGCCGCCCAGCCGAATCCCGAGGGACTGGCCCAGGCCTTCATCATAGGCGCCGCCTTCCTCGCCGACGCCCCGAGCACCCTGATCCTCGGCGACAACCTCTTCTACGGCCAGGACCTTGCCAAGGCGTTCACCTCGGCCAACGCCCGCACGGCCGGCGCCACGATCTTCGGCTACCACGTGGCGAACCCCTCCGCCTACGGCGTCGTCGAGTTCGCCGCCGACGGCCGCGTCCTTTCCCTGGAGGAGAAACCCGAGAAGCCGAGGTCGAACTACGCGGTTCCCGGGGTCTACTTCTACGACGACTCGGTCGTGGCCCTGGCCAGGCGCCTGAAGCCGTCAAAGCGCGGCGAGCTGGAGATCACCGACCTGAACCGGCTCTACCTGGAGGCGGGCCTCCTCCATGCCGAGATCCTGGGCCGCGGGACCGCGTGGCTGGACACGGGGACGCACGACTCGCTCCTGGAGGCGGCGGAGTTCGTCCACGTGATCGAGAACCGCCAGGGCCTCAAGATCGCCTGCCTCGAGGAGATCGCGTGGCGAAAGGGCTGGATCGACAACGCCCGCCTGGAGTCGAACATCGCCAAGCTCGGCAAGTCGAGTTACGGCCAGTACCTGCGAAGGCTCCTCTCCGGGCAATAGGAGGCCGGAACCCGTGCCAACGAGGAGTCCCGGAGCGCCCCGATTAAGCGTCGTCACGCCGCTTTTCAACTGCGTGGCCCACACGCAGGCCATGGTCGCCAGCCTGCGCGAGTCGATTCCGCCGGGCCTTAGCCACGAGATCATCCTCATTGACGACGGGAGCACCGACGGGACCCGCGACTGGCTGGCCGGCTTGGGCGAACCCTTCCGGGTCATCCTGAACGAGCGCAATCTGGGTTTCGGCGGGGCGACAAACCGCGGCGCGGCCCTGGCCCGCGGCGATGTCCTTGCGCTCCTCAACAACGACCTCGTGCTCCCCCGCGGCTGGCTCCAGCCGATGCTGCGGGCCCTCCGGTCCCTGGGCCGCCGCGCGGGCGTGGTCGGGAACGTCCAGATCGACGCCTCGACGATGGAGGTCGACCATGTGGGAATCACCGTGAACCTGAAGGGGAAGCCGGAGCACGCGCGGCACCTGCCGTCGCGGGCCGGGATCCTTCTGCGGCCGGTGCGCCGCGTCTTCGCGGCGACGGGCGCCTGCCTCCTCGTTCGCAGGGACACCTGGATCCGCCTCGGGGGCTTCGACGAGTCCTATGTGAACGGCTGCGAGGACGTCGACCTGTCCCTGCGCGCGAGCGCCCTCGGGCTCAGGAACGCCGTCGCCCTGGGAAGCCGGGTCCTCCACCACGTGAGTGCGTCGCCCGGGCGCAAGCTGAGGGACGAGGAGAACACGATGCGGCTTGTCCTGCGCTGGCGCCGGGAGCTCGCGGTGGTCGCGAGCCGGCAATGGGCCTGGAACCACTTCCGCGCGGTCGTCCCGGAGCCCCGGGATTTCCCCGACACGGGCGACGCGCTCTGGATGGCCCTCTATCTCGCGCGCCTGCGGCGCGACCCCCCGCCGATCGCGCTCGCCGCGCTCGACGGCGCGATCGACGTGGAGCTCGCCCGCTGGCAGAATATGATCTCCCATTGACCATGGCCACGATCCCGCACGAACCACCCTACGGAGGCGCCTTCGCCAGGCGCTTCACCCGGTACTCGGGGGTGTACTTTGACGAGTTCGCCAACGACTCGGCCTGGATGCGGGAGACGGCGGCGATCCGGCTGCCCCCCATGGCGAACGTCGCCGAGGTGGTCCTGAAGGGCGAGTTCAGGGCCCATCCCGAGGCCACCGGCCTGCAGGCCGGCTTCCCCATGCTGGAGATATTCATGGACGGGCGCAGCGTGACGACAGTCTCGTCCCGCACGCCGGGCCCTTGGCAGGCGACGATCCCCCTCGACCCGGAGTACGCCCAGAGGGGCTCGGTCCTTTTCTTCAAGGTCCATGGAGCCTCCCTGACAAACGCCCTCGCCTGGCTTGGCCGGGTCACCCGCCTCGGGCCCCTTCACCGCTACAGGGCGCAGAACAAGAACCGCCAGCTGCGCCTCTCGGCGATAGAATCGGGCACGGGGGAGACGATCTACGACTTCTCGAAGCGGGAGAGCCCGTATTCCACCGCCTTTGCGCGTTCCCATTCGCGGACCGGCATGAATGTCGTCGGCTTCCTGACGGCTGATCTCGGCATCGGCGAGTCGGCGCGCTGCATGGTTCGGGCCGCGGACGCAGCCTCGATCCCGATCGCCGTCGTCCCCCTCAAGCTCAATTGCCGCAACCGCCTTGGGGACATGACCTTCGCCGACCGCCTCCAGGATGACAACCCGTTCGGGGTCAATGTCATCCATGTCGACCCTCCCGTGGCGCGCGACATCGACCACCATCACGGCCCGGCTTTCCGGAAGAACAAGTACAACATCGGCTACTTCGCGTGGGAGCTGCCCGAGTTCCCCGACGCCTGGATGCATTCGCTCGATTACTTCGATGAGATCTGGTGCCCGAGCGATTTCGTCCGCGAGTCGATCGCGCTCAAGGCCCCCTTCCCCGTCCTCACCATGGCGCACGCGATCGGCTTCGAGCGGCCCACGGGGGACAGGGCCGCGCTTCGCGCCCCCTTCGGCCTCCCCGTGGACCGCTTTCTCTTTCTTTGCCTCTTTGACCTCAATTCCTACACAGCCCGCAAGAACCCTCGCGCGGTTGTCGAGGCGTTCCGGAAGTCGGGCCTCGCGGGCCCGCGCGCATCGCTCGTCATCAAGGTCCAGAACGCGAACTCGAACCAGGCCGACTTTGAGGCGCTGTCCGAGGCCGTCCGTGATCTCCCCGGGACGATCATCATCAGTTCCACCCTGTCCCGCACCGACGTCTACTCGCTGGAGGCGGCCTGCGACTGCTTCGTCTCCCTCCACAGGTCCGAGGGATTCGGCCTGGCCGTCGCCGAATGCATGTACCTCGGGAAGCCCGTCATCGCCACCGGGTGGTCGGCCACCTCGGAGTACCTCGACCGCGACAACGGGTATCCCGTTCGCTTCTCGCTTGTCGAGCTGGCCGAGAACCACGGCCCCTATGCCAAGGGCTCAAGCTGGGCCGAACCCGACATCACCCACGCCTCGGAGATCATGAGGCAGATTGTCGGGAACCCGGCCGAGTCCGCGCGCGTCGGCGCCGCCGCGCGCAGGACGATCGAGAACAGGTTTTCCCCTGCGGCCATCGGCGCGCGGTATCGCAGGAGGCTCGAGGCGATCGCGAGCCTCTGATGGCGGGAACACCGCCGCCTCAGGCATGCCATGGCCTGGACTCGGCTTCCGGTCCCGACAGGAAACGGGCCGCCACGATCCCCATGAGCAGAAGGCCGATCCCGATCGAGGCCAGGACAAGCGACGTCGAAAGGCCGCGGGGCCAATACTCGAACCGAACCTCATAGGTTCCCGCCCCGTCGACGTAGATTGCCTTGAAGGCGTCGTTGACGCGGAGGTAGGGGGTGGGCCTCCCGTTGACGGTGACACGGAAATTGCCGCGCTCATAGGCCTCCGTGAGCACGATGAATCCCGGGCCGGTGGCTGAAACGGTGAACGAGGTCGTGTTGGTTGTCAGCCGATAGTTGACCGCGGCGCTCACCTTGCGCGTGCCCAGGTCCCCGGAAACCCTCGGCGCCGGGCTGATGCCGGCCC
>PMSP01000161.1 GCA_003168315.1 Opitutaceae bacterium | reverse complement strand
CGCCGCCTGCGCCGCGCTCGCGCCCAGCCGCACCGCCCCCGCCGCCTGCGTGCCCGCGCTCGCCGCGGCCTGCGTCATGAAAAGGGCCCCCGTGGCCAGGAGCTTGTGGAGGAACACCGGCCCGAGGATGGAGACCACCAGGACCCAGAGGACGAAGCCCACGCCGCCCACGAGGATCGACAGGAGCCCGGTCAGGTTGCCCATGAACCAGTTGCCGAGAGCGGCCTCCATGGTCTGGATCTGCGCCTCGGTGGGCGACGCCTGCGTGATGGAGTTCCACTGCAGGATGCCGACCATGTCCGGGACGCGGCTTGTCCCCGCGATCAGGGAGACGAGGGCGTCATAGAGCGCGATCGTGCCCGTGTGGCCGATGGCCCACGCCACGGGCCAGAGGGCTAGCGAGACCATGTGCATGACGTAGCCCTGCGCCGCCTGCCGGCTGAAGTGGCCGGCCGGAAGCGAGAACATCCCGACGAAGAGCGGGAGCATCATGGTGCCCGAGACGGCCAGGAAATAGCGCAGCTGCTCCATGAACCAGACGATCGCCGCGGCCGCGAGGAAGAGGAGATACAGGGGGGCTATCGTGAGGACTATCAGCAGGCACTTGAGCATGGCCGAGCCGAGGCCGGTCGCCATCGTCGCCAGCCGGACCATCCCGTTCCAGGTCTGGGTCGCGCCCGACGCGTAGTCGGAGCCGGTGTCCCACACCGCGACGCCGAACGCCTCGAGGTAGCCGAGCACGCTGCCGTCGTTGGCGCTGCTGATGAGCGCCTGGCGCCGCTGGCTTCCCGGGCTCGCGGCGACCGCGCCCTGGGCGAGGGAGTCCCTGCGCAGGACGTCAAAGAGCTGGTTCAGTTCCGGCATCGCGTAGGCGGCCTTGACGCAGGCCGAGGTCAGGTTCCGCGGGCCGCCGACGGACGCCGAGTAGACGGAGTCGGCGGCCTGCATCGCCGCCCGCGTGAGGAAGGGGCCCCCGATCATGAAGGCTATGATGATCCAGGTCCTCGCGACCTCGCCCGCCTTGTCCTCGCCCCGCGAGTGCTGGGTCCGCAGGACAAACCCCCAGAGGACGAGGAGCGCCCCGAACGCCGTGAAGATCCACCCGATGCCGCCCAGGACCGAGGGCTGCCCGCCGGCGGACTCGGTCAGCCCTCGGAAGATGACGCTCCCGTCGTAGGCGTTGAAGATGTCAAGGAGGTCGGACGCGGGCGGGGCGTCGGCGAAAACCAGGCTCATGGGGACGACGCCCCCGTGTCCGCCGTCGTCCAGAGCCTGAGCCCCGAGTAGTCGGGCGGGGGCGGGGCCGGCTGGGACTTCTGGAGCGTCGCCAGGCGCTGCGCCTCGGAGCTGCGCGCGCGCCCCTCCGTCCCGGCGTTCAGGAGCGCGGACTCGGCGAGCATCTGCTCGTCCGCCGCCCTCGATCGGACGCTCTGGTCCGTGCGGGCCTGCCGGTCCGACAGCTCGAGGTCGTCCAAAAGGGCCCTGCGGCGCGTGTCCATGACCTGGTTCTGGGACTGCAGCTGGCTTATCTCGGCAAGGACGGCCTGCTTGCCGGACTCGGTCGACTGCGCCCTGAAGCTGCTCCATGCGAGGGCGAGCTCCGACGCGACGGAGGCGCGGGCCGACTGCTCCGACGCGATCTGGCCGCGGATCTGCCCCGACGCGCTCGAGTCGCGCGCTAGGCCCGCGTAGAGGGACGCGCTGCGCGGCTCCTCCTGGCCGAACACCTGCATCGTCGTCCCCGGGCCGGCCTTTCCGAGGAGGGCGGCGGCGTCCAGGAGGCGCTGCGAGGCCCCCAGCGCCTGCCACGCGCTCAGGAGATCCGCGTCCGTCTGGCCGCCGGACGAGAGGCCCGAGACCGCCGACGTGATGTCCTCCAGGTCCCGGAGCGCGGCGACGGCGGCCCGGGGATTGCCGGCGTAGGTGCGCAGGTCGCTGGCGGCCTGCAGCGTCTCCTTCGCCGTCGCAAGCTGGTCGCTCAGCCGCTCGATTTCCGCAGCCCAGTTTGCCGCCTCGGCCGGGTTCGCGATCACGGTGACAAAGGAGGTGTCGGCAATCCCGAGGAAGGCACGCGCCGGCCGGGCCCCGCAGGCGAGGAGCGCGGCGAGCGGGAGCCGGACGATCACGGCGGCGCCCCTCATGGCCCTTGCGTCCCCGCCGGCGCCGGTGAGGGGATGAAGACGGGGTGTGCGACCGTCTCCGGGGCAAGCCTGCGCCCGTCGCGCGCCACCCCGGATTCCTCCCAGGTGTAGTACTCGACCCTGCCGTCCGGGCGCGACCCGTCGGGCGCCTCAAGGGCCTGCTTCGCCCAGTAGAGCTGCTTGACCGCGTCCGCGGCCCCGAGGAGGTACCCCTCGTCGACGCTCCTCTTCTCGGCGCCCCCGGGGGAGGACTGGCAGCCCGCGAGGGAGAGCGCGGCAACCGTTGCGACGGCGGCCCTCATGGCACCTTCATGCCCGACTCGGCGAGCACCCCCTCATAGACGGAGGGGTATTTCCCGAGCACCCTCATCCTCCTGTCGAACACGGCGCCGGACGACTCCGCCACGTAGAGCATCGCGGGATCCACCTCGACGCGGACGGTGCCGGACACCGGCGCCGCGGTTTCCCTCGAGAAATACGTGAAGTACGAGGCCCTGCGGGCGCCCGCCTGGTGCTCGACCAGCGGGTGCTGCATGATGGCCCTCTGCGCGGCGCCGGGCAGGCCGATCACGCGCGCGATGCGCCTCACCTGGTCCGCGTTGTTCTGGCGCATCAGGAAGAACTGCTTGCACTGGCCGAGCAGGAGCTCGGTCAGCGCAGGGTCGATGTCGTCGATCTGCGAGGGCTCCTGGAACGCGCCGATGAAAACGCACCGGTACTTCCTCATCTGGGCGAGGAGCTCCTTCACGAACTCGGTCGCGCCGGGGATGAGGAGGATCCGGCGGAGCTCGTCCAGCAGCATGACCTTCGACGAGGCGCGGGGGAGCGTGAGGATGTGCTGGCGGACGTGGTCGAAGACCACGAATCCCGCCAGCTCCTTCAAGGTTCCCTCGGGCAGCCGGCTCGTGTCGAAGTGAAAGCCGGCCCCGCGGACCTCGACGTTGGTCGGTCCGTCTATGAATCCACCCACGACGCCACCGGCGCGAAGGCCCTTCGCGAGCTCGGACGAGAGGAAGTCGAGCTCGGAGGCCGCGCCGGCGCTCCGGTGGTGCGCCATCCGCCCGTGCTTCATGAGCGAGACGAGCCCGTCGAACCTGGGGTAGTCATTGGGGCCCAGCAGGCTGAAGATCAGGGCGTCGATGTTGCGCCGTCCCTGGGGATCGACCGAATTGCGGACGACGTCGTCCTCGCTCGGCGCCCCCAGAATCTCCGCGGCCGCCGCCGGATCCGAGCGCGCGAGCTCGCAGAGGGCGAGGTGGCCGTCCAGGAAGTCGTCGTCGCCCGAGCGCATCCGCTCGGCGACAAGCGCCCGCCTGGCGAGACCGCCCCAGCGCTCGTCGCCCGCGTTCTTCCAGTCCTCGGCGCAGTCCTCGAAGTGGCTTCGGACGTACTCGCCGATCAGCCCCTCCCTGCGCCGGTTGCGGTCCTCGTCCCGCGAGAGCCCGACAAGCTTCATGCAGGTGCGCACGACCCGGGCGACGGTCGCCGAGGTGAGCGGGAGGCCCAGGGTGTCGAACGGGTTGAGCGTGCAGTCGCCGGACTCCCGCAGGACGAGGCTCCTCATGCCGCAGAGCTGGGCCTGCGTGACGAACGCCATCCCCTCCTCCTGGTAGAACCGGTACGCCCACTCGCAGTCGGTCTGGCTCATGAGGTCCATGAGGAGGGCGGACTTCCCGGATCCGTTGACGCCGATGACGACCGAGTGCTGCGGCGTCCCGTTCGGTGTCACGAGCCGGACGCCGACGACGCTCCTGCCGGGACTGTCGTAGAGGGCCTGCGCCCCGTCCAGGTGCCCGGTGAACGTCGAGGAGATCGGAAGCAGGTCCGCCAGGTTGTGGTTCTCGACGTAGATGTCCCATCCCCTGTAGGTCCCGCCGAGGTTCCCGGGGATGGTCTCGTAGAAGAGGTGGCGCGCCTGCGCGGCGTTGTTCACCTGCATGAACTCGGCGCCGTCGATGCCCTGNNCCCCTGCGGCGCGCCGGTCCGTGAGGAAGGCCGAGAGCTCGTCGATCTCCCTGCGGAGGCGGTCGATCTCGGCGCCGACGGGCAGCGGGTGGATGCCGAGCGTGATCGAGGCCCCGCGGTTCACCGCGTCCAGCACCGGGATCAGCATCCCGGGCCTCGTGCCGCGCGGGAGCTCCCTCATGACGAAGATCGCGTGGTAGTTGCCGTCGAAGGACAGCAGGTTGCTGCGCTCGCTCCCGCCCCCGGAGGCGAACGCGTCCAGGTCGCTCCTGAGGCAGTTGGCCCGGATCGACAGGCTTTCGTCAAACCCGGAGAGCCCGCCTTCCGATGGTCCCGAGTGGAGCCGCGCCAGGCTGGGGCTCAGGAACTTCCTCAGATGCATGGCGTGGGCCGCATTGTCCATGGGCGACCAGCTGCCAAGGGAATGCACCATCTCCAGCATGCGCAGCTGGGAGTCGAGGCCCGACGCCGATTGCCGCAGGAAGGCCTCGCACGAGGCGACCGAGCGCACGTCGCGGGCGGTGAGCCCGCCGCACCGCTTCCCGGCGTAGACATGCACCCGCTCCCTGCGGAGCGTGCCCTCCGCGAGCCGCTGCTCGTAGAAGGCGCGCCGGACGGCGCAGGCCCTGCGGCACCACGGGGAGCCCGCGCCCTTCCTCGCGGAATAGGCCTCAAGGGACGCCTGGAAGTCGTCCTCGACTGTCCAGTGGACCTGGAGGGACGATGACGCACCGACGAGGGCGAGGAGGTGCG
>PMSP01000406.1 GCA_003168315.1 Opitutaceae bacterium | reverse complement strand
GATCGGGTCGACCTCGGTCACGATGACCCGGGAGCCGAACCCGCGGAGCGAGTGCGCGCACCCCTTGCCGACGTCGCCGTAGCCGCAGACGAGGGAGACCTTGCCGGCGATCATGACGTCCGTCGCGCGCTTGAGGCCGTCGGCGAGCGACTCGCGGCAGCCGTAGAGGTTGTCGAACTTCGACTTCGTGACCGAGTCGTTGACGTTGACCGAGGGGACGAGGAGCTTGCCCTTCTCGTGCAGCTGGTAGAGGCGGTGGACGCCGGTCGTCGTCTCCTCCGAGACCCCGCGCCAGTCCTTCACCATCTCGTGGAACACAAAGGGGGACTCCGCGTGGATCCGCTTCAGGAGCGCCTTGATGACGCCCTCCTCGTGGGAGGCAGCCGGCGAGCTCACCCAGTCGCTGCCCTCCTCGAGCTCGTAGCCCTTGTGCAGGAGGAGCGTCACGTCGCCGCCGTCGTCGACGACCAGCTGCGGGCCCTTGCCGCCGGGGTGGCTGAGCGCCCTCCAGGTGAGCTCCCAGTATTCCTCGAGCGTCTCGCCCTTCCAGGCAAACACCGGGACGCCCGCCTTGGCGATCGCCGCGGCGGCATGGTCCTGGGTGGAGAATATGTTGCAGGAGGCCCAGCGGACCGAGGCGCCGAGCTCGACCAGCGTCTCGATCAGGACCGCCGTCTGGATCGTCATGTGGAGGGAGCCGGTGATCCGGACGCCCTTCAACGGCTTCTTCGGCCCGAACTTCCTCCGCACGGACATGAGTCCCGGCATCTCGTGCTCGGCGACCGCGATCTCCTTGCGGCCCCATTCGGCGACGGCGATGTTCTTGACGTGGTAGTCCTTTGAGGAGCGCTTGGCGGCTGTGGTCGTTGGCATGGTTGAGATCGTGGGCTGTGGTTGCGGGCTATTTTGCGGCGGCGGCCAGTTCCTTCGTCCTGTTCGTCTGCTCCCAGGGGAGGTCGGGCTTCCCAAAGTGCCCGTAGTTGGTCGTCGAGCGGTAGATCGGGCGAAGCAGGTCCAGCTGCTTGATGATGTTCGCGGGCTTGAAGCTGAAGACCTTCTGGACGGCCTGGGTGATCTTGGCCTCCGGCACCTTCGCCGTTCCCATCGCGTCGACCCACACGCTCACGGGCTCCGGGTAGCCGATCGCGTAGGCGACCTGGAGCTCGCAGATGTCGGCCAGGCCCGAGGCCACGATATTCTTCGCCACCCAGCGGCACATGTACGCCGCGGACCGGTCGACCTTGGACGGGTCCTTGCCCGAGAAGGCGCCGCCGCCGTGNNACGAAGCGGCCGGTCGGGTTGATCAGGAACTGCGTGGACTTGTCCATCATCGCCGCCGGGATCACCTTCCTGATGACGTTCTCGATCAGGAAGTCCCGTATGGCCGCGTGCTTCACGTTCGAGGTGTGCTGCGTCGAGATGACCACGTTCTCCACCTTGATCGGCCGGTCGTTCTCGTAGCGGATCGAGACCTGGGACTTGGCGTCGGGGCGAAGCCAGCCGACGACGCCCGCCTNNCCCTGGTCGCCGGCGCCCTGCTCGGCCGTCTCCTTGCCGTCCGCCTTCTTGGCGTCGACCCCCTGCGCGATGTCCGGCGACTGGCGGGTCAGCAGATTGTGGATGAAAACCTTGTCGCAGTGGAAGACGTCGTCGTCGTTCACGTAGCCGATGTCGCGGATCGCGTCGCGGACCACCTGCTCGTAGTTTATCTTCGCCTTGGTCGTGATCTCGCCGGCGATGACGACCTGGTTCGACTTGACCAGGGTCTCGCACGCGACGCGGCTTTTCGTGTCCTGGGCCAGGCAGGCGTCAAGGACGCTGTCCGAGATGAGGTCGGCGACCTTGTCGGGATGGCCCTCGCCCACGGACTCCGAGGAGAATACAAATGATTTTGACATGGTAAATCGACTGGGAAGGAAGGAGCGAACCGCCTGGAAAGGGGGTAACGCAAGCCTAATATCAACATATCTCGATTTTGTGATGCGACAGTCTTGCGCGCGCGACAAAGGGGCCCCATCGTATTTCTCTGGCCTGACGCGCGGGCCCGCTGTCTCATTGGCCCCAAGCTAATAATGGATGCTTCCCCGATACACCCGTCCATCGACCTGAAGGGGCGACGGATCCTCGCGGTAGACGACGACAGGATAAACCTCCGGATTATCGGGGGTATCCTGAGGCATGAGGGCTACGAGCTGGCCGAGGCCGCCTCCNNTCGGACCCTCAAGAAGACCTACGGGGACAAGTGCGCCCCGGTCATCTTCGTGACGGCGAAGAGCGAGGCCGACGACGTCGTCATGGGATTTGACGCAGGGGGCGTCGACTACCTGACGAAGCCCTTCCGCCCGAAGGAGGTCGTCGCCCGGATCCGCACCCATCTCAGCAACCAGCGCCTCGTCGAGCAGCAGAAGGACCTGGTCGAGCAGCTCAGCAAGGCGAATGCGGCCAAGGACCGCTTCCTCGGCATGTGCGCCCACGATCTCAGGAACCCGCTTTCGTCGATCCGGGGGCTGGCCGAGCTCATGGACGAGAGCGCCATCGGGACGCTGAGCCCCGAGCAGCGGGAGATCGTCCAGACGATCCACGGGGCCAGCCAGTCCATGCTCCTCCTCGTGAACGAGCTCCTCGACGTGGCCACGATCGAGGCGGGCCACCTCAAGCTGGACAGGGCCCCCACGAGCATCTACGAGATCGTCGAGCGCTCCGTGCACCTGAGCAACATC
>PMSP01000372.1 GCA_003168315.1 Opitutaceae bacterium | reverse complement strand
GACATGTTGCAGACCGTCATCCTCTCCTCCATCGAGAAGCGGTCGACGACCTCGCCCGCGTACTCGTAGGCGAAGCCCGTCCCGCCGTTGACGCCGAGCGTGCAGATGATGTGGAGGATGACGTCCTTCGCGTACACCCCCGGGCGCAGCCTGCCGTTGACCTCGATCCGGCGGACCTTCAGCCTGCCGAGCGCCATCGTCTGCGTCGCGAGGACGTCGCGGATCTGGGTNNCCTCGCTGGTGCCGATGCCGAATGCGAGCGCACCGAATGCGCCGTGGGTGCTGGTGTGGGAATCGCCGCAGACGATGGTCATCCCCGGCTGGGTGAAGCCCTGCTCGGGCCCGACGATGTGGACGATCCCCTGCTTGCCGGTCGAGCGGTCGAAGAACGTGATGCCCGACTCCGCGCAGCTCTTCCTGAGCTCCTTGATCATGGCGTCGGCCAGCGGGTCGGCATAGGGCTCGCTCACCTGGTCCGTGGGGACGATGTGGTCCACGGTGGCGAACGTTCGGTGCGGCATCGCCACCCTCAGCCCGAGGTCGCGCATCATGCCGAAGGCCTGCGGGCTCGTGACCTCGTGGATCAGGTGCGTGCCCACGAGCAGCTGGGTCTGGCCGTTGGCCAGGTTGCGGACGGAATGCGCGTCCCAGACTTTCTCAAACAGGGTTTTGGGCATGGCCCCCTTATAACACGGGGTTGCTTGTACGTGAAATACTTGTTTGGCTATCATCGATGCCCAGGGAGTATCAATTCCCCTTTGAGCTGAGGCACCTCGTGTACTTCCGCGAGGTGGCCCGCCGGCTGCACTTCAGGAAGGCGGCCGAGGCGCTCGCGATCGCCCAGCCGGCCTTGAGCCGCCAGATCGCGCAGCTCGAGGCGGCGCTGGGCGTTCGCCTCCTGAACCGCTCGAGCCGCCGCGTCGAGCTGACCCCGGCCGGGGCGGCGCTACTCGAGAGGCTGGAGCCGGTCCTCGCGGCGCTCAGCCGGGTGCCTGCCGACCTGAAGGCGGTCGCGGAGGGCCGGGTCGGGCGCCTGAGGGTCGCCTTCACGGGCCTCGCGATGGCCACCGTGCTGCCCGACATCCTGCGCGGGTTCCACCGCCGCTTCCCGGGGATCCGGCTCGAGCTGAACGAGTCACCGACGGCGCTCCAGCTGGCGGCGCTCCAGGCCGGCGAGATCGACTGCGGGTTCTTCCACCCCGACGGGCCCTCCCCCGGGATCGACACGACCCTCCTCCTTCGCGAGCGAAACGGCGTCCTCCTCCCCGCGGACCACCCGCTGCGCCGCAAGGGGTCCGTGCGCCTGAGGGAGCTCGCGGGCACCCCGTTCGTGCTCTTCCCCCGGGCGAACAACCCCGGCTTCTACGACAGGGTGCTGGCGGCGTTCGCCTCGAGCGGCGTAGCCCCGAGGATCGCCGAGGAGGTCTGGCCGAGGTCGAACGGCGTCGGCCTCGTGCGCGCGGGCGTCGGGGCCACCTTCGTCTCGCCCTCCGAGGCCCGGAACCTCCCCCCAACCGTCATCTTCAGGAAGCTGCTCGGGCCGGCGCCGGTCAGCACGCTGGTCGTCGGGTGGCGGAGCCAGCCCCCGCCCCCGCCCGCCCTGGCCGCGCTCCTTGACGCCGCGGCCCGGCACGCGGCCGGCTAGGCGGCGGAGCCCACCTTGTCGTCCAGCTGGAAGGAGCGGATGGCGAGCGCGAGGGCGATCAGCATGAGGGCCGACGCCTCGTAGAAGGCTATCCCGGGGATCCGCCACCGCGCGTCGTCCGCGATGCACCTGCCGAAGCTCCAGGCGGCGAGGAGCGGCGCGAAGACGGTCGTCAGGCTGGTGAGCCCGGAGAGCGACCCCTGGAGGGCCCCCTGCTCGTTGGGCGGGACGTGCTTCGTGATCAGGGACTGCGCCGCGGGCCCGGCGATGCCGCCCCAGGCGCCGAGCAGGACGAGCCAGTAGATCATCCATCCCCGCGTCGCCGTCCCGTAGGCAACCATGATGAAGGCCGAGATGAGGAGCCCGATCACGAGCCCCTTCCTCTCGCCGGTGAACGCGATGATGCGCTTCACGAGGCCGCCCTGGACCACCATCGCCATCGTGCCGACGAACGCGAGGGAGAGCCCGACCTGCGTGTGGCTCCAGTGGTAGCGGTAGCCTGTGTAGAGCACCCAGATGCTCTGGAGCATGGAGTTCCCGAACATGAACGTGAAGTACATCATCGCGAGGTCCACGACGCCGCGGAAGCGGCGCAGCGCCAGGAGCGAGCCCACCGGGTTCGCGCGCTTCCAGGAGAACGCCCGGCGGTTCTCGAGGGGCAGCGACTCCGGCAGGACGAACATCCCGTAGAGCCAGTTCGCGGCGACAAACCCCGCGGCGACGAAGAACGGGAGCTGGAGCGCGATGTCGCCCAGGAAGCCGCCGACGATGGGGCCGAGGACGAAGCCGAGCCCGAATGCGGCGCCGACGAGCCCGAATCCCTGCGCCCGCTTTTCCGGGGGGGTCACGTCGGCGATGTAGGCGTAGCACGCGGCCAGGGCGCCGGCCGTCGCCCCGGAGATGGTGCGCGCAATGAACATCCAGGTCATGTTCGGGGCGAACCCCATGATGAGGTAGTCGACCGCGGTCCCGGCGAGGGCGACCAGGATCACCTTGCGGCGGCCGTAGCGGTCGGACAGCGAGCCGAGGATCGGCGACATGCAGAACTGGACCGCCCCGAACACCCCGAGGAGCCAGCCGTAGTAGTGG
>PMSP01000027.1 GCA_003168315.1 Opitutaceae bacterium | reverse complement strand
TCGCCGCGGCGGCAGCGGCGGCCTACGCCAACAGCTTCAACGGGGCATTCCAGTTCGACGATATCCCGGCGATCCTGGATAACCCCACGCTGCGCACCCTATGGCCGCCCGGCGTGCCTCTGAGCCCGCCGCCGGGAGCGCTCACGGTGAGCGGCCGGCCGATCCTAAATCTCAGCCTGGCGCTGAACTACGCCGTCAGCGGCTACAACCCGTGGAGCTACCACGCTCTCAATCTTCTCATCCATATCGGGGCGGCGCTGGCCCTTTTCGGCATCGTCAGCCGCACGCTGGCGGGAGCCGGGGAGCCGAATCCGCAAGGCTGGGCCCTTGCGACCGCCCTGATCTGGGTGGCGCATCCCCTCACAACGGAGTCGGTCACGTATGTGGTCCAGCGCGCCGAGTCGCTCATGGCGCTTTTCTACCTTCTTGCCCTGTACTTTTTCGTGCGGTCGGCGGACCCGGCTCGATCCGGCCGGAGCGTTGGCTGGATGTCCCTCAGCGCCCTGTCGTGCTGGCTCGGAATGGCGACGAAGGAGGTCATGGTGACGGCGCCGGTCGTCGTGCTTCTCTATGACCGCACCTTTGTCTCGAAGAGCTGGAGGGAGGCATGGCGGGCGGGTCGCGGCTACTACGTCGTTCTGGCCGCGAGCTGGATCCCGCTTCTCTGGCTTGTGGCCGGCACCGGCTGGGACCGCGGGGGCACTTCCGGGTTTCACGTGGGCGTTTCCTGGGTGGGCTACTGGCTCACCCAGGGGGAGGCGATGGCCCGATATGCGGGACTTGCCTTTTGGCCCCACCCGCTTGCGCTCGATTACGGGCCGCCCTCGGCTCCGGCCGCCCTGGCCTATGCGCTCTGCGCGCTTGTCCTGGCCGGCCTCGTCGCCACCGCCGTCGCCACCTTCAAGGGCAGGCCTTGGGCCTTCCTCGCGGCTGCGTGCTTCCTTGTCCTCGCGCCGACGAGCGCGATGCCCGGCGTCCTGCAGTTTGCCGCCGAACACCGGATGTACCTTCCGCTCGCGGCCGTCGTGTCCGCCGCGGTGGTTGCGGTGCGGGCCGCCGTGTTGCGGTGGGGCTCGCCGGGACCGGCTCAAACGCTGGCGCTGGCCTGGCTGCTCGCTGTGGCCGTCGCTTGCCTGGGAACAGCGACGGCGCTGCGCAACAGGGTTTACGCGGACGACCTTTCGCTGTGGCGGGACACGGTCGCGAAACGGCCGCAGAGCGCGCTGGCGGAGGCCAACCTTGGGAAGGCGCTCCTCGACCGCGGCCTCACGGCCGAAGGTATCACGTACTGCCGCAGGGCGGTGAGCCTTGACCCCAACAAGCCCGCCGCCCGCTACAATCTTGGACTGGCCTATGAGAACCAGGGGCAATGGGACGCCGCCCTGGCCGAGTTCACCGCCGCCGCGAGCCTCAATCCGAAGTTGTATTTCGCGCAGTTCAGGGCCGGCCGCCTGCTGGACCGCCTGGGGCGCGGAGTGGACGCGGAGCGCTGTCTGCGCTCAGCGCTCGCAATCGAGCCCGATCTGGCGGCCGCGCATGGCAGCCTCGGCGAGGCGCTCGCCCTGCAGGGCCGCCAGGACGAGGCGATCGCCGAGTTCGAGCGCTCGCTCGTTCTGGAGCCCGACCAGCCCGAGGTTGAATTCAACCTTGGAGTGCTGCTCGACGCCTCGGGGAGGATTGGGGACGCCGTTGCGCACTACTCCGCAGCCGTCAGGCTTCGGCCAAAATACGGTGACGCGCAGCTCAACCTGGGCGTGTCACTCGCCCAATCGGGAAAGCTCGCGGAAGCCCTTCCCGCGCTGCGGTCGGCGGCCCTGTTGATGCCCGAGTCACCGAGGGTGCACGGGAACCTCGCGACGGTCCTCGACCAGCTGCGCCGGACCGACGAGGCGATTGCGGAATACAGGGCCGCGCTGCGGTTGAGTCCCGACTATGCCGAGGCTCACTACAACCTAGGCAACGCCCTGATCCATAAGCGAGACCTGGACGGCGCCCGCGCGGAATTCGCGGAGGCCTTGCGCCTCAAGCCGGACTTCGGCGCCGCGCGCGAGATGCTCGGCCGGCTCTCGAATCTCCAGGACGCCCCGTGAGCGCGGCAGGCGAAGACTCCCCCGGCCCGTCGCGTCCATCAGAGCCTGCGGGGCTCCTGCCGTTATTAGCATTTGCAACGGCGCAATGGTCTGTCTCCCCTTTTTCCCATGGAGCCCGGGCGCCCCGATTCTGACGCATCGAACCCGTCGGGACGCCGAAAGGACCTGCTGCTGGCCGCGCTTCTCTTCACGGCGGCCCTGATCGCCTATTGGCCGGCCCGAAACGGAGGCCTGCTCCTCGACGACGACCTCCATGTCACGAGGCCGGAGCTCCAGTCCCTGGGAGGCCTGTGGCGGATCTGGTTCAACGTCGGCGCCACGCAGCAGTACTACCCGGTGCTTCACACGGCGTTCTGGATAGAGCACCGGCTTTGGGGCGACGCGGTTGCAGGCTACCACCTTGTCAATGTCCTGCTGCATGCCTGCGGCGCCTGCATGGTGGTGGCGCTCATGCGGCGCCTGCGCCTGCCCGGAGGGTGGCTGGCGGCCTTCCTGTTCGCCCTTCATCCCGTGTGCGTCGAGTCCGTCGCGTGGATCGCCGAGCAGAAGAACACACTCTCGACCGTCCTCGCCCTCGGCGCCGCGATCGCCTACCTGGATTTTGAAAGGGAGCGCCGCCGCCAGCGATATTGGCTCTCGCTCGCATTGTTTGCGCTCGCGCTCCTGAGCAAGACTGTCGTGTTCACGCTGCCGGCTGCCCTGCTCGTCGTGGCTTGGTGGCGCTATTCGCGCCTGGATTTTCGCCGGGATGTCCGGCCGCTGCTGCCGTGGTTCGCACTCGGCGGCGCGACATGCCTCGTCACGCTCTCGGTGGAACGGGGGCTGCTCGCCGGGATCGGCGCAGCTTTCACGCTGACGCCGGCCGCACGGGTGCTGCTAGCCGGCCGGGCGTTTTGGTTCTATGCCGGCGAACTCGTCTGGCCCGAGGGCTTGACCTTTTTCTATCCGAAGTGGGACGTGAGCACGGCCAGCGGGTGGCAGTACCTGTATCCGCTGGCAGCGGCCGCCCTTGCGGCAGGACTCTGGCTCCTCGCGCGGCGCCGGCGAGGGCCGTTTGCCGCATTCCTTTGCTTTGCAGGGACGATGGTTCCGGTCCTCGGCTTCTTCAACGTGGAGTGGTTCGTCTTCTCCTATGTCGCGGATCACCTGCAGTACCTCTCGATTGTTTGTTTCATCATACCGGCTTCGGCCGTGCTGGCGGCGGCCGCGCGACGCCTGCCGGCGGCCACGCGAAGGCTGGC
>PMSP01000143.1 GCA_003168315.1 Opitutaceae bacterium | reverse complement strand
CGATCGACGCCAAGTTCGAGCCGGGCCCGAAGCCCCGCTGGCGCGTCTACAGCCACGGCGGCCGCAACCCGACAGGCCTCGACGCCGTCGAGTGGGCCCGCAAGGGGGTCGAGCTCGGCGCGGGCGAGATCCTCCTCACCAGCATGGACCGGGACGGGACCCAGGCGGGCTACGACGTCGAGCTCACCCGGCGGGTGAGCGACGCCGTGCCGGTCCCCGTGATCGCGAGCGGCGGCGCCGGCCGGCCCCAGCACTTTGCCGAGATCCTCGGCGCCGGGGGCGCGAGCGCCGCCCTGGCCGCATCCCTCTTCCACTTCGGGGCCCTGACGATACCGGGCCTCAAGGGCTACCTTGCCGACCAGGACGTCCCGGTCCGGACCTGACCCGGCTTCAGGTCGCGGGGAGGGGCGCCGGGTCGGCGCCGGGGAGCCGAATCCTGGCGAGGAGGACGTGGAGCCCCGAGGCGAGAGCCAGCGTGACCGCCAGGCCCACGCACATCCCGAGCGTCAGCGCCATCGGCGACTTTCCCGAGCCGGGAAAGAGCCAATCCAGCACAAGGACGTTGTACTCGCGGATCAGCGGCTGGTGGATGAGGAAGATCTCGAGGGAGCGGTCGCCGAGGAACCGGAGGTCCCTGCGCGCCCGCTCGTTCAGGGCGGGCCTGACGATCGCCGCGTAGGCGAGCATCCCGACGAAGCCTATCAGGACCGAGGCGACGATTATCCCCAGGGCGTAGGTGACGTAGAACAGGATCAGGAAGGCGGCGGCCGTCTTCGCCGAGAGCGGGATCTCGAGCCGGCCGTCCCTCAGGAGGGTCCCGATGAGGAGCCCGAGGAAGAACCCGGGTATCCGCAGCGCCATGTGGGCGAAGATCGCGGCCTGGCCCGCGTAGAAATAGGCGAGGATCGGCACCACCGAGACCACGGCTCCCGCGAGGAGGAGCCGGTCCGCCCTCCCGAGGATCCGCCGCAGGGGCAGATAGAGGACGTAGAGGGTCACGATCAGCGTCACGAACCAGAAGGAGTCGTTGATCCCCATCGCGTAAACGTCCCCGAACCAGCCGTGGATGCCGAGGTAGTGAAGCGCGATGTCCGTCGTCCCGAAGGTGGTGTCCCGGAAGCAGGCGTCGGCGACGAGGAAGACCGTGAGCGCGATCCAGTAGGCCGGATAGATCCTCCAGAAACGCCTGAGGAGGAATCGGCCCGCGCCCTCCCTCCTCGCGCTCAAGGTCAGCCCCACGCCGCTCAGGATCACAAAGAAGTCGACTCCGACCTCGCCGTGCAGGACATCGCGCAGGCCGAGGACGCCGCCGGCGTGGTAGAGGATGACGAGGATGATCGCGACGCCCTTGAGCTCGTCCAGGGCGGCGATCCGGCCCCTGACGGGCGCCGGCAGCCCGATCCGCAGGGGGCTCATGGGCCGCCGGCGGCCGCGGGGGAGGCCTGCAGGGGCTTCGGCTCGCCGACCAGGACGCTCAGCTGCTCCCGGACCGCGATGAAGAACTCCGGGGTGAGGTCGATCGAGGGGACCTCGTGGAGCTGCTTCGTCCGCGCGTGCTCGTAGAGGTCGTGGCCCCCGTCCGGCGTCCGGCCCCTCGGGCGAAGGAGGCGCTTCCTCTCGAGGAGGAGCGCGAGGAAGCGGACGAGGCGATCCGTCTCGGCCGACGGCTCGGTCGAGGGGTCTACCAAGGTCAGGAAGAGGGTCTCCGCCGTCAGCTTGAGCGTCCGGTCGGCGTCCCCAACCCTGGGATGGGCCTTGAACACCTGGACCCACCGGCAGGCGACGAAGCCCTCGGGCTGAATGGCGGCCGCCTGCGACTCGAGGGCGTCGTAGCGCACGACGGCGCCGGAGTCCGACCTTGCCAGCAGGCTCGCCACGCGGTCGCCCTCCTGGAAGGGCTGGCCGGACACAAAACACGACAAAGCCCGGGGTTGCAGGTTCAATTCCATGGGTTGGAACCTTTCTTGTTTACTTCCACCGCCTGAGGACGCTAGCAAATTTGCGCCGCATTGCCACTTGCGGCGCACCCAATGAACGGACGCCTCATCGCCGTCGGCGACATCCACGGCTGCCACAGCGAATTCTCGGAGCTGCTCGGGCAGCTCGAGCTGAAGGAGGGCGACCGCCTGGTTCTCCTCGGGGACCTGGTGAACCGCGGCCCCAGCAGCACCAAGGTCATAGACCTCGCGCGGGGGGCCGGGGCGGTCTCCCTCCTCGGGAACCACGAGCTGCGCCTCCTCAAGTTCCGCAAGACCGGTGACCGCAAGTACATCAAGGAGCATGACACCGAGACATTCGAGGCCCTGCGCCCCGAGGACTGGGCCTACCTGGAGGGGATGCCGCTCACGTTCGAGGAGCCGGAGCTGAACACGGTCTTCGTCCACGGCGGATTCCTCCCGGGGGAGCCCTGGCAGAGGCAGCCCCCCGAGGTGGTGACGCGGATCCAGGTGATCGATGAGGACGGGCGCCCGAGGAAGCGGGCGGACTACCCCGACGCCCCGGCCTGGGCCGACCTATGGGGCGGCCCCCCCTTCGTCGTCTACGGCCACACGCCGCGGCCGGAGGTCTACAGGCTCAAGTGGTCCCTGGGGATCGACACCGGCTGCGTCCTCGGGGGGCACCTGACGGCCTACATCCTTCCCGAGCGCCGCATCCTCCAGGTGAAGGCCCGCCAGAGGTACTACGCGTGAAGGCGCCGAAGCCCCTGGAGGGCGCCCTCCTCCTCTGCCTCGACCTCCAGCCGGTGTTCCTGCGCGCGGTCGGCAACGGGGCCGGGGTGCAGCGGCGGTGCGAGTTTGCGGTGTCCGCCGCGGCTGGCCTCGGGATCGCGGTCGCCTTCACGGAGCAGGCGCCGGCCAAGCTCGGGGCGACCGAGCCCGCGCTTCTCGGCTTCATCCCCAGGCCCGAGGTCCACCCGAAGGACACGTTCTCCGCCCTCGCCGCCGGCAGCGCGGCCCGGAGGGCCCTCACGGAGGGAAGGAGCATCGAGCACCTGATCCTCTGCGGCGTCGAGACCCCGATCTGCGTCTTCCAGCCGGCGGT
>PMSP01000197.1 GCA_003168315.1 Opitutaceae bacterium | reverse complement strand
GCCCGCGGTCGCGGCCGGGCTGTCCGGCTGCACGTCGGAGACGAGCGCGCCCCCGTGGGCGCTCAGGCCGAACGAGTCGGCGAGCCCGGGCGTCAGGTCCTGGATGCCGATGCCGAGGAAGCCGCGGACCACCTTCCCGTTCGTGGCGAGCGTCTGGGCGACGTTGGCCACAAGGTCGGAGGGGACCGCGAGGCCCACGCCCTGGANNATTCACCAGCGGCCCGCCCGAGTTGCCCGGGTTGATCGCCGCGTCCGTCTGGATGAAGTCCTCGTACTTGAGGCCGATGCCGGCCCGCCGGCTGGTGGCGCTCACGATCCCGGTCGTGACCGTCTCGCCGATGCCAAAGGGGTTGCCGATCGCGAGGACGCGGTCGCCCACCTCGACGTTGCGGCTCGGCGCAAACGTGATGGCGGGGAGGTCCTTCGCCGAGACCTTGATGACGGCGACGTCCGTCTGCGGGTCGCGGCCGACGACCCTGGCCGAGAACTCGCGGCCGTCGGAGAGCGTGACCGTCACCTGCTTCGCGCCGTCGACCACGTGGTTGTTCGTCACGATGTAGCCGTCGGAGCTGATGATGACGCCGGAGCCGAGGCCGCCCTCGGGGCCCTCGGGGACGGGCATGTGGTGGCCGAAGAACTGGCGGAGAGCGGGGTCGTCCATGCCCGGGAGCTGCGAGCGGTCGTCGCCCGACTCCATCTCGGCCCGGCGCGACTTGATCTGCACCGTCACCTTGACGATGCTCGGCGCGACGCGCTTCACGACGCCGGAGTAGCTCGCGGCCTCGATCGCGCCGCGGTTGACCGTCGTGTCGTCGTGGCGGATGGAGAGGCCGGACTTGGAGGGCTTGACGGCGTCGACCGTGGCGAAGAGGCCGGCGGCGGCGAATGCGAAGGCGGCGGCCAGCGAGGCGCGCCTGAGATTGCGGGGAGTGTTGTTCATGGGCTTGCCCGCGACTATCGCATGCCACCCTTTCCCCCGCCTTTCCCCAAGATGACAGAAATGTAATTCCGCGCGGGAGGGGGGCCTGTCACCTCGGGGGCGTCAGGGTGGCGCCCCCCAGGTTCGCCGCCAGGAAGGCCTCCACCCTGTGGTAGAACTCGACCCGGTTCCTGTAGTTGTAGAAGCCGTGGCCCTCCACGGCGCGGTAGAAGGTCTCGTGGGGCACGCCCCGCCTCTTCAGCTCGGCGGCGAGCCTCCTCGACTGCGCGACGTCGACTATCGTGTCCTCGGTCCCGTGGGCGATCAGGACGGGGACATGGATGCGGTCCGCGTGCTCGAGCGGGGAGATCTGCTCCAGGTAGGCGCGGTCGCTGTCGGGGCGCCCGATCTTGTCCCTCAGGAACTCGTACTCGGCCGGCCGGGCCACGTCGCTCTTCGACTTGATGAAGCGCTCCCAGTCGAAGACGCCGCACTCGGTAATCGCGCAGCAGTAGAGGTTGTCCTCGAAGGTGACGCCGGAGACGGCCAGGTATCCGCCGAAGCTGGCCCCCATGATGGCGACCTTCCTCGGGTCGACGATCCCGGTCGCGATGACGCCCCTCGTGGCGTCGACCACGTCGTCCAGCATCCCCTTGTAGTCGTAGGCCCCGTCGCGGCTGATCGCCGGCGAATACCCCGTCGACCCCCGGTAGTTCGGCTGGAGGACGGCGTAGCCGCGGCTGGCGAGGAACTGCACCTCGGGGTTGTACTCCGGAACGTCGCGGACCCAGGGGCCCCCGTGGCAGAGGACGACCAGCGGGACCGGGTGATCCTTCGACGCGCCCGGCGGCAGCGCCAGGTAGCCCTCGAGCCTGGTCCCGTCCCTCGCGGTGAAGCCTATCGGCTCGACCGCGCAGAGGGGGCGCCCCTTCAGCCAGGGGGCCGAGTCCGCCAGGACGTAGAGCGTGGCCGCCCCCAGGTCGAGGAGCTCGAAGGATCCCGGGTGCTGCGGGCCGGCGAGGATGTAGAGGAACTTCCTCTCGGCCCGGTCGCACCCGACCAGCACGTTGTCGGTGTCCGGCCGCTTGTGGTTGATGGTCGCCTGCGCGACCGCGTAGGGGTGGGAGAACCAGACCGAGACGGCCTTCCGCTGCAGGTAGCTTATCCCGGCGAGCGCGTGGGCCGCCTCCGAGAAATAGAGGCGGCCGTAGCTCATGTCGTAGCTCGGGTCGGTGAGCACCGGGTCCTCCATCTTGCCGGAGCCGATCTCCATCCTGCGGAGCGCGAACCCGGTGCCCGGCGCATGGGTGACGACCCAGAGGAAGCGCCCGTCCTCGTCGAGCGCCATCCAGCTCGCGCCCGGCGGCAGGGTGAACGCGCGCCATCCGTCGGACGCCGGGACGCGCTGGAACATGTGGATCGACCCGCCGAGCCAGGTCATGCAGAGGCCTACGTCCCCCTCCCGGGTCGGGGCCCAGGCCATCACCGGCCCCGCCTTGGGCGGCGGCGGATAGGCGCGGACCACGCTGTCGGGCCGCGCGCCCTCGTAGGCCCAGCTGTTGCGGCCGGCGTCCAGCTCCAGGAGCTCGCCCGGCTTTCCAAAATCCGCGGACGACTGGGTGATCCAGACGATGGCGTGGCCGGGGCGCCTCACGGGGATCCCGATGATCTGCGTCGCGTCGTACCTGTTGATCGGCGAGAAGCTCGCGAGGTGGGCGATGTCGGCCACGAAGAGCCCCCAGGTGTAGAGCTTCTCCCGGGACACGTTGAAGACCACCCGGTCGTCGCCGAGCCAGTGGAAGGTCGAGATGTCGAAGGAGCCGCTCCCGCGCAGCCCCACCGGCTTGTAGTCGGCCACGTCGAAGATGAGGAGGTTCTTCAGGTCGTGCTCGTCCGTCACGATCGCGCCCAGGTGCCGCCCATCCGGCGAGAGCCGCGCCTCGCCGAGCGGGGCCGAGCGGAAAAGCTCCTCCGCGGTCAGCGGGGCCGCCCGGGACGAGAGGACGGCCCCCCAGGCGAGGACGAGTGCGGCGATCATGCGTGGCATCGGGGGAACGGCCTTAAGCCC
>PMSP01000126.1 GCA_003168315.1 Opitutaceae bacterium | reverse complement strand
CGACAGGAGGCGGTACTCGGTGGCGTCCCCGGAGAGGGGCAGGGGCTCCTGGTAGACGAAGGGAGGCGTGGCCATGGTGGAAAAGATGTGCAAGTCGGGCCCCAAGTAAAGGGACCGCGCGGCTCCGGGGGCGGCTATCCGGGCGCGGCCATCGCCCTGACGACGTCGTGGAAGCGCGCCAGTTCGGACGGGGTCACCACCTCGCCGTTGTCCCTGCGCCAACCGGCGTATCCCGGCCAGATCCCGCGGGAGAGGAAGTTGTCCACGATCTTCGCCATGCCGGCCACGCTCAGGTAGTCCTTCTGCTCCTTCTCGTCGCGCGCGACCGAGACCAGGCCGGGCGGGATCGGGTGGATCCTCCCGCTGGAGACGTGGGCCAAGTCGTTGAGGACCACGAGCGGCCGCGAATCCTCGAGCGTCGTGGCCGGCCGGGCGACCTCGCCCCGCATGTACCGGCAGTACTCGATGTGGTTCTCCTCGAGGCCGTCGAAGGGGCCGCTCGAGATCCGCTCGGTGCGGCCGTCCTTCCACGAGACCTCGACCTGGCCGCCGACCGCGTACCTGAGGATGGCCTTCTCGCAGATCACGGTCTCCGAGCTCGTGCTCGCCCCGGCGCAGGCGTGCGAGATCGCGAAGCGCAGCGTGCAGCCGCTCGCGAGGTCGGCCTCCACGAAGAACGTGTCCGCGCCCTCGATGGCGTGCGCCCGGTAGAGCTCCGCCCGGACGGCGGCCACCTCCGCCCAGCTGTAGAGCCCGGGCGTGCCGGTCCAGAACAGCATGTTGTGGACGAAGTGCGCCATCGCGTTGCCGAAGCACGAGTCGAGGACGACCTGACCGTCGATGATCAGCCTGCCGGACCAGCCGTTCCTTGCGAAGTAGCCCGAGGGGCGGGGCCAGAGGGCGCTCAGGGTCCCCCCGCGGATCGCGCCGAACTCGCCGGAGAGGAGGCGCTCCTTCAGCGCCAGGCGGCTCTTCTCGACGATGAAGTTGAACCCGACGAGGGAGGACTTCCGGGCGCGCCTGTCGGCGGCGATCATCCTGTCCAGCTCCGAATAGTCGAGGGTGGGGGGCTTCTCGACGTAGGCGGGGAGACCGTAGGAGGTGATGGCCTCGTGCATCTCGGCGTGGAGGCGGATGGGGGTCGGGGTCGCCACGTAGTCGAGCTCGCCGTTGCAGGCCGCGAGCATCGCGCGGTAGTCGTCGANNACCTTCACGCCGCGCTGGGCGAAGCGCCAGGCCTGCTGTTCGGCCGCGAAGGCGGCCGGCCGCGGGTCGCAGGCGCAGACGAGACGGACCACGCCCCGATCCTCAAGCCTCGCCACCGTGTTGTGGTGGGATCCAGCGAAACCCCCCATGCCGACGATGCCGATGCGCACGGGCTTCACACGATCTTGAACTTGGGGAGGTCCTGCCCGTCGATGAGCCCGACGGGCCTGCCCGACTTGTCGACGACGATCAGGTCGTCTATCTTGTGGAGCTCGAAGAGGCGCAGCGCGTCGACGCCGAGCGCGTCGTCCCGTATCACCTTCGGCGTGCGGGTCATGAAGGCCGAGACCGGGCGGTCCAGGAAGCCCGGTCCCGAGAGGGCGGACCTGCGGAAGTCCCCGTCCGTCAGGATGCCGGAGAGCCTCCCGCTCGCCGGCCTGACGAGGGCGATGCTCCCGCTCTTCGCCTTGGTCATGGCGAGGATGGCCTCCTGCACGCTGACGGTGTCCCTGGCGACCGGCAGGCGGTGGCCGCTTCGCATGATGTCGCGGGTGCGCAGGAGGAGGACGCGGCCGAGGTTGCCCGCCGGGTGATATTTGGCGAAGTCGTCGCGGGTGAGGCCGCGGGACTCGAGGAGCACCATCGCCAGCGCGTCGCCGAGGGCGAGGGCCGCCGTCGTGCTCGCGGTCGGCGCGAGCTTCAGCGGACACGCCTCGCGCTTCACCGTGTAGATCAGGCGGTAGTCGGCGCCCCGGGCCAAGTCGGACTTCGGGTTGCCGGTGAAGGCGACGATCTTCAGCCCGAAGCGCTTGAGCAGCGGGACAAGCCTCAGCACCTCGTCCGACTGTCCGCTGTTGCTAAGAAGGATGGCCAGGTCGCCCTCGTAGCACAGGCCGAGGTCCCCGTGGAGCGCCTGCGTCGGGTCGAGGAAGCAGGACGAGACCCCGGTGCTGTTGAACGTGGCCGCGATCTTTCCGGCGATGTGGGCGGACTTCCCGACCCCGCTGAAGATCAGCTTGCCCCCGGCCTCGATCGTCGATTCCACGGCGCGGGCGGTGCCGATGAACTCGGCCCCGAGCGCCCTGGAGGTGTCCTCAAGGGCGTCGCACTCGATGCGTATGCACTGCCTCGCCCTGGCGAGTGCGGATTTGGGTGCGATGGCCATCAACGCGGGTTGTTGTCGTGTCCCATTTAGGTTTGAGTCGGGGGGAGAGACCGTGAAATTTATCCGCCCGCTCCGACCATTCAACCCCATTCGCTGCCAGATGAACCCCCGTTCCCTCGTCCTCGCCGCCGCCGCCCTCCTCGCGCTGGCCGCCGGGGCGGGTTGCGGGGGCGACACGACCTCGCTGTCGTCGGAGATGGACGACTCGTACTACCGGGACGGGCAGCAGATGGAGCGCCAGGGCCGTTGGGACGAGGCGCTCTCGGCCTACCTGAAGGTCATCGACCGCAGGGGCGACGCCGCCCCCGAGTCGAACCTCGACGCGGGGCTGATCTACCTGAACCACATCAAGGACCCGATCTACGCGATCTACCATTTCCGAAAGTACCTCGAGCTCGAGCCCAACTCGAAGCAGGCGGTGTACGTGAGGGGGCTGATCGACGCGGCGAAGCGCGAGTTCGCGCGCGCGCTCCCCGGGCAGCCCCTGGAGAGCCAGACCGAGCACATGGGGGTAGAGGAGCAGGTGGAGCGCCTCCAGCGCGAGAACGACGAGCTGAAGGCCGAGAACGCCGCGCTGCGGGCGGGCGCCCCGGTGCCGGTCGTCCACTCGAGCGCGATCGACATCGGCGCGATCACTCCCCCCCGGAGCGAGCCCGAGGCCGCCGCCCCGCCGGAGGAGGTGGGGGTCTCGCCCATCTCGCTCGCGCCGTCCGACCAGGCCGCGAGGGAAACCTCCTCGGCCATCACCGACGCGCCGCAGGAGGAGGCCCCCGCGCCGGCGAAGCCGGCGGCCGCCCCGGCGCCCTCGGCGCGCCACCACACGGTCGCCAGGGGAGACACGCTCTTCAGCCTCGCCCAGAAGTACTACGGCAACCGCTCCAGGTGGCGGGACATCTACGCCGCGAACCGCGACGTGCTGCCGAGCGAGAAGTCGCCGCTCAAGATCGGCGTCGACCTGAAGATCCCCTAGGCCGAGGCCAGCGCCTCGTCCAGCACGGCGAGCATGAAGTCCGCGTCGGCCTTCGAGAAGATCATCGGCGGCTTTATCCGCAGCGTATTGCCCCAGAGCCCCCCCTTGCCGATCAGGAGCCCCATCTCCCGGCACGCCTCGAAGACGGCCGCGCACTCCTCCTTCGCCGGCTCCTTCGTCTTCCTGTCCTTGACGAGCTCGATGCCCAGCATGAGGCCGAGGCCCCGGATGTCGCCGATCAGGGAATGCCTCTCGGCGAGCTTCGCGAAGCCGGCCATCAGCTGGGCGCCGATCTTGAGCGAGTTGGCCTGGAGGCCCTCCCCGTCGATCACCTCGAGCACCGCGCGCGCCTGCGCGCAGACGACGGGGTTGCCCCCGAACGTGTTGAAGTGGATCCGCGAGGCGAGCGCCTGGGCGATCTTCGGGGTCGTGACCACGGCCGCGAGGGCGCAGCCGTTGCCGATCCCCTTGGCCATGGTGACGATGTCAGGGATGACGCCCTGCGTCTCAAACCCCCAGAAATGCGTCCCGGTCCTGCCGAAGCCCGTCTGGACCTCGTCGGCTATGCAGAGGCCGCCGGCGGCCCGGACGTGGCCGTAGGCGTGCTTCAGGTATCCGTCGGGGTAGACGACCGTGCCGCCGACGCCCTGGATGGACTCCGCGATGAAGCCTGCGGGTTTCCCGGAGGTGCCGAACAGGATCAGGCTCCTCACGTCCTCGGCGTATTTTTGCCCCGCCTCGGGGTCATCCTTCCCGTGCGGCCCGCGGTATAGGTCGGGAAGGACGGAGTGCTGAACCCCGAAGCCATGGGGGACGTTGAACTTCCACGTGTGGTGCGACGTCAGCCCCATCGTCGACTGGCTGCCGCCGTGGTAGCCGTTGCGCAGCGCGATCATGTCGTAGCAGCCCGTGTAGGCCCTCGCCATCAGAAGCGCGAGGTCGTTCGCCTCCGAGCCCGAGTTGACCAGGTAGACGACCTTCAGGTCGCCCGGCATGTGCGCGGCGAGATCCCTGGCGTACAGCGCGACGTTCGGGTGCAGGTAGATCGTCGTCGTGTGCTGGAGGAGCTCGTTCTGGCGCTGCGCGGCCGCGACGATGTGCGGGTGGCAATGGCCGCAGCTCACCGTCACGATGCCGCCAATCCCGTCAAGGTAGCGG
>PMSP01000247.1 GCA_003168315.1 Opitutaceae bacterium | reverse complement strand
GGGGAGGTTCCACTGGTGAAGCCGCTCGAGGAATGTCCCCGCGACCTGGCCCTCTCCGATCTGCGCGTAGGCGTCCATGAAGGGATCCCACGAGGGGATGATGATATGGGTCACCCCGTGCAGGCCGATCAGCTCCTGGGCCTCCTCGGGTGTCGTGGAGCTCACGATTCGGACGGCTGCCTGGAACCCGTCGCGGTCCTCCCAGCCGAAGGTCGCCAGGCCCTTGAGCCCGCTATAATAGTATAGCGTGGCCGTCACGTTCGGGGGAGCCAGGACGACCGCCCCGGCCGAGCCGACCCTCTTGGCGAGGGAATAGGCGAGGTCCCGCTCGACGAGGCCGACCACCTCCGTCTCGGTGATGGCGTTCGAGGTCCCCGCCCCGGGGGGCCAGAGCTGGAAAACTCCGGGAAGCAGGATGGCGGCGGCGAACACGGCCGAGAGCCACGCGGCGAGGCGCGGCCTCGGCGCAGCGCGCAGGGCCCCCGCGGCCGAGACAAGGAGGACGAGGAGGGCCGCGTCGGCACCGTTCCACCAGTTGATCTGCCGGACGGCGAGAGCCACCGCGACGACAACGGGCCCGAGGGCCAGGGCCACCGGCACGCGGAGGGCGGCGGGGGCCATCCGCGGGAGGAGGAGTATCCCCGAGGGTATTACAATGAGAAGCGGCAGCAGGGTCGCCCACACCTGGGCCGTGAACCCGTTCTGGAGGAGCCACGCCCACAGGTTCGGGGCCGCGGCGCCTCCCGGGAGGAGTGACAGCCGCATGGTGGGAAGCTCAATCGAGAGGAGGGCGAAGTTGTGGCCGATCCCCATCGCTGCGGGAAGGGCCAGGAACGCGGCGGCTCCGAAGGCCCAGCCGGCGACGCCCCGAAAGGTGACGGGCGACCTCCCGGCGGCGATGAGGGTGGTCGCCCGGGCGAGGAGCTCGGCCCCTCCCAGCCACGCGAGGCCGAATATCGGGTGCACCGCCCGGAATTCCCAGTTGCCCATGTGGGACGGGAAGAACTCGAGCAGGTAGGCCGCGAGGCAGGTCACGCCGCCGGCGAGCCCCCAGACCCGCCAGGGAAGGGCCGCCCCCCCGGCTGCGGCGCCCGCACGGGCCGCGCGGCGCGAGATCCCGGCGGCCAGGAGGGCGCCGAGGCCGATCCCGAGGAGTATCGGCAGCTCCCGGGAGACGCTGATCCACAGGCCGACGCCGCCCGTGATCCCGCCGGCCAGGAGCCAGCGCCGGGCGCTGCCGGATGAGCCCGGCCCCTGGGCGCCGGCCCCGGCCAGGATCGGCAGCACGCTCCAGATGATGCAGGCCTGGGCGAGGCCGTTGTCGTCGGGGACGCCCGGCGTGAACCCGGAGGCGAAGGGAAAGAGGGTCGCCAGGGCCACGGACGCGAGGCCCGCCGCCAGGAAGCCGAAGCGCCGGGCGACGAAGACCACCGTCGCCAAGCCGAATGCGAGGAGGAGGAGGAGCGGGTCGGCGTACATCGCCGCCCACTCGATCGACGGTCCCAGGTGGGCGCGCGCGACCCAGTGGCGGCAGAGGGCGAGGAAGCCGAGCCACCAGCGGTAGGGCGACGCCGCGTACACCTCGCGGCCGCCCAGGGCGTTCTCATAGTCGATGTAGCGGACGCGCCACTCCCGGTTCATGAACATCTGGCGGGTCTGGTCCATCCACTCGAAGCTCTCGTTGTGCTGGCCGGGAACCACCATGCGGGGCTGCCACGGCGCGGCGGACGCCGGCCCGCCGGCGAAGTCCGAGACGTAGTCGATCCTCCGCGCGCGGATGGCCGTGGTCACGGCCGCGAACGCGAGGGCGAGCAGCGGGAAAAGCAGCCACGCCCACCTTGAAATCCGTGCCGGGTTGCTCACTGGGGTCGTCGGATGGTCCACAGGTTTCGGGACCGGTCAGGCAATCGGACAGAGGAGATTCAGGCAAGGAAAGTCCGGACGCTGCGCCCCGCCAAAACGTTCCTTGACTACCCCTTGGCGGCTTCGTCCCATTGCCGCTTGCCATGGCAGCCGCCGAACTCTGCAGGAGCGGGAGGATGAGCCCCGCGACGGGGCGCGCGGCCCGCGGCGGGATCCTCGCGGTCGCCCTCCTCGCGTCCGCCTACGGAGCCGACCCGGGGGGGATCGCAGGCAGGCCGCTCGCCCCGCACCCCTTCCCGCGCGGAAAGACCCTTTTCACCCAGCTCCCCCCCGAGGCGACCGGCGTCCACGCCGAGAACCCCTACGACGACCCGAGGATGTGGGGGGAGCTCTACCAGGAGTTCGAGGGGGGCTCGATCGGGACCGGGGTCGCGATCGGCGACTTCGAGGGCGACGGCAGGCCCGGCATATTCGTCGTCACGAAGACGCAGGGCTGCCGGCTCTTCCGCAACCTCGGGGGCTACAGGTTCGAGGACGTGACCGAGAAGGCGGGCGTCGGCGCCGAGAAGGGGGTGTGGAACCTCGGGGCGACGTTTGTCGACATCAACAACAGCGGCCGCCTCGACATCTATGTCTGCCGCTTCAACGCCCCGAACCTCCTCTATATAAACCAGGGGGACGGGACGTTCAGGGAGATGGCCCACACCTACGGCCTCGACGTGAAGGATTCGAGCGTGATGGCGGCCTTCAGCGACTATGACCGGGACGGCTGGCTCGACGTCTACATCACGACCAACATGCTGGATAACGCCGCGCACCCGAGCGGCCAGCGCGGCTACCTCCTCCACAACAACCGGAACGGAACGTTCACGAACGTGACCGAGGCCGCCGGCATCACCGGCGAGTCGCAGAGCCATTCGGCGACGTGGTGGGACTACGACAACGACGGGTGGCCGGACCTCTACGTCGCGAATGACTACGGGATCGCGGACAAGCTCTACCACAACAACCG
>PMSP01000047.1 GCA_003168315.1 Opitutaceae bacterium | reverse complement strand
GGTCATGGACCTCGGCGGGGACGGATGGCCGGGCTTCCTCGTCACGCGAAACAACGGGACGTCGCTTGCCTTCCGCAACGGCGGCGTCCCGGGGCGGCGCTCCCTGTGCGTCCGGCTCAAGGGGCCGCCCGGCAACCCGACCGGCGTGGGCGCGAGGATAACGGTGGAACAGGGCGACGGCGGCTTCCGGGTGGCCGAGGTGGCCGCGGGGTCTGGCTACTACAGCCAGTCCTCTGCGGCCTGCTTCTTCGGGTATCCAGCGGGCTCGCCTCCCGTGGGGATCACCGTCCGCTGGCCCGGCGGGAACTCGAGCCGCCACCCCGTCCCGGCCGGCTCGACCTGCCTCGTCATCCCCGAGCCGCCCCCCTGAACGGGCTTTAGTTCTGGGGCCTTGGCGCCGCCGGGATCACGTCCATCAGCCCCACCTGGAATATGAGCGGGGAACCCGGCTGGACGCCCTCGGGCCATTGGCCGCGCCCGAAGGAGAGGGCCGGAGGCATGACAAAGAGGCCTTGGCTGCCGACGGTCATCATCTGGAGCCCCTCCCTGAACCCGGGCAGCATGTCCACCATCTTCACCCGGATCCGGTTTGAGGAGAGCTGGGGCAGCTGGGTCTTGCCGTCCGCGGCCACCGCGCCGATCGACAGCACGACCGAGTCGCCTGGCCGCGGCCTTATCCCGTTCGAGCCCGGCCCAACCGTGTAGCCGAGGCCGCTGTCGGAGAGCTGGAGGTGGAGGGTCTTTCGAGCCTCGAGCATGTAGGGCACGAGCTGGCCGGGGTCAAAGGGCTCCGACGCCCTCGTCTTCGCCGCCGCCTCGATGTCGGCTATCCGGCGGCTCACGTCCTCGGAGAGCCTGCGCGCCCCGTCATCGTCCTGGTCGGGCTTGCCCTGGAAGGCGGCGCGCATGCCGTCCGCGAACGCGTTGAACTGCTCCTGCGTCCAGCCGAGCTCCGAGAAGTGTCCGTCCTCGCCCATGGATGAGCCGAAGCCGGCGTAGGCCGCCATCGGGAATTCCCCGGCCGCCTGGGCCGCCTTGTTGCCGCCGTCAATCTCGGTAAGCCGGCGGCTCATGTCCGCGGACAGCCTGTGAGTCGACTCGTCCACCGCGAAGGGTTTCCCAATGAAGGCGGCGCGCATGCCCCCGAGGAACGCGTCGAACTGCGGCTGCGTCCAGCCGACCTCGGCGAACCGCCCGCCCTGGGCCATCGTGGAGCCGAAGGACGCGTAGGCGACGAGCGGGAAGGGCTGGGGCGCCGCCGCCGCCACTTGCGCGCGGGCCGCCGCGGCCGACAGGGCGACGATCGCCGCGGCGCAGCGGCCGAGCCGGCACAGGAGTGATGGGGACGCGGGCATGGAGGGTGTTCCCTAGGCGCCGGCGGCGGCCGGCCAATTGAAGCTCCCCAGCTGGACCCTCGCCGCCTCGGCGACCCCCTCCCTGATGTGGTAGAAACTGTTGATCTCGAGCCCGGTCACGACCTGGGTCGCGCCCGTGACGGGCCAGAATACCTCGACCCGGCTCACCGCGCCCGCGCGCCCGAGCCCGATCTCCTGGCGCATGCTGGAGGCCCCGAAGCTGCCCCCGCTCCCCACCGTGCGGTGGATCTCCCTCTCCCCTTCCGGCGTCACGGCGACCACCTTGATCCTGGCCCCGATCGCGGCGCGGTTCGTCCTCACGCCCTCGAGCTTCAGTTTCAGCCAGTTGTTGCCGTGGCCCGGGTTCCTGAAGAGCTGGTTGTGCGCGTGGTCGCTCTCGACCGCGCCGCCGACCACCGAGTAGATGTCCTGCGTGCCGCTGTTGTTGATGTCGCCGAAGGCCACCGCGTGGCCCTTCTGCAGCTGGCCGAAGCCCCCGGAGGTCGTCACGTCCTGGAAGCGCCTGCCGCCGTCGTTCCTGAACATCCTGTTCGGGATGAGGACCGAGAGGTCGGGGTTGCCGGTGCCGACGTAGAAGTCCAGCCAGCCGTCGTTGTCCAGGTCGCCGAAGTTGGCGCCCATCGTGAGAAGCATCTTGTCCACGCCGCACTCCCGGCTGGCATCTGTGAACGTGCCGTCGCCGTTGTTGCGGTAGAGCTTCGCCCGCTGCCCGGCATAGGGCAGCCCGAGGTAGTCCGCGGCGATGTCGCCCACGTCCTCGATGGCGTACCCGTTGACCAGGATGTCCGTCCACCCGTCGTTGTTGTAGTCGAAGAACCAGCAGGTGAAGGAAGCCGGCGGCTCGGTGACCCCGGCCGCGGCAGCGACGTCGGTGAACTGCCACGGCGCCCGCGACGAGCGGTCGGCGCCCGAGGGGCCGTCGTTCCGCAGGAGGATCTTCTGCCCGTCCAGCCTCGACAGGAAGAGGTCGGGCCGGCCGTCGTTGTTGTAGTCGGCGCTCACGACCCCCTTGAAGAAGCCGACCAGGTTGACCCCGTGCTCGGCGGCGCACTCGGTGAAGGTGCCGTCCCCGTTGTTGCGGAAGAGCTCGCAGGGGTTCCTGTCGTCCCCCTTGGACTCGTTCGCGATGAAGAGGTCGATCCACCCGTCGTTGTTGTAGTCGAACCAGGCCGCCGTCTGCGTCGGGTGGAACCGCAGGAGGCCCGCCTCCTCCGTCACGTCGGTGAACGTGAAATCGCCGTTGTTGCGCAGGAGCGAGCAGGGGTAGTGCCCCTCGGCGCCGAGCCATGCGCCGCGCAGCACGAGGACGTCCATGAAACCGTCGTTGTTGTAGTCGCAGTGGATCATGTTGAGGCCGCCGGTGAGGCCCATCAGGCCCGCCTCCTCGGTGCGCTCGGTGAAGGTCCCGTCGCCGTTGTTGCGGAAGA
>PMSP01000384.1 GCA_003168315.1 Opitutaceae bacterium | reverse complement strand
GTCTGGGCCGTTCGCGACGCCCGCGTCGGCGAGTCGATCGCGGCAAGGATGTTCTCGCGCCTCTACTATCACCTGATGCGCCGTTTCGCGGAGGTCCAGCCTCCCCAGAAGGGGGCCGACTTTCTCCTCCTGGACCGAATGGTTATCGACGAGCTAAGGGGGGCGCCGGAGAAGCATACCTCGCTGCTTTCGCTTATTCAGTGGATGGGTTTCGACCAGGACCAGATGACGTACACAAAGGCTGAGCGTCTCAGCGGGCGTTCAAACTGGACTCTGGGCAAGAAGATGAAGCTCGCAGTGGACTCGTTCGTGAGTTTCTCCTACGCGCCGATCCGGCTGGCATCCATCTGCGGGCTGGTCTTTGCGATCAGCGGGTTCATATACGCCGCCGTAATTGCTATTCGGGCCATCACCCTGGGGAGCCCGGTGCAGGGATGGTCGTCGATGATGTGTGTCCTTCTCATCGTCTCCGGCGTCCAACTGACCATGCTGGGGATCCTCGGGGAGTATCTCTGGCGCACCTTTGACGAAACGCGCGGCCGTCCCCGCTACATCGTGGAAAAACGGGTCAATTTGTAACGACCCTCTCGCAGGCCCCATAGTTCTCAGGGGGCTAGCACATCGACCGGGGCCTGCACCACATCCGTGATCTGCCCGGAATATATCGAGCCCGCTGAGCTGCCTCCGAGCAGGTTGGCCCCGAGGATGATCCGTCCCGCGGGCGACGGGTAGCATTCCTTAGGGACCGACAGTATTCTCTGGCCGTCGAGTATGAGGACAGTCCGATCGCGAAGATCGGCAAGCCGGGGCTCCCTGGCATAGAGCTGCGCGCCGGGAGGTGGAAACAGTGCGCTGCAGCTGATTGTGAGCGTGTGCTCGGTCCCCGGTGCCGGGTCAAACGACGCAGACTGGACGAGATTCGAACCCCAGTGGTCGTGGCCGATTCTTGCCCGGCCATCGGGGAAATGCAGAAGAAAGAAGAAATCGGCGAGCCCCGGAAGCCCCGTGGTCAGTATCGGCTCACCCAGGCCGGGTCCTGCCGCCGGAAACACAATCTTCATCCGCAAGGGCCCTGGATAACCGTCCCATCCGGGCCGGGCGAGTGCGCTGTCGAGGCCGCCTTCCTGAAAGCATTCAATCGGCGCGGCGCGCGATATGGCGTCCAGAGAGCCATGGAACTGTTCCCCGATGGGAGGCCCGGCGACGGAATTGGATCCCACCCTAACCTGATCAAGCGTCGCAGGATGGGGCTCCATGAAGGTGAAAAAGACCGGTTTGCCGTTTAGCCCAACCTGGACGATCGACCTCAGGGGAAGCAGTTCCGGGGACTTGACATAAATTCTGCTCTGGGCGGGCGGCATGAGCGACCCGAGAGTGATCAGCATTTGCTGCTGGGACCCCGGCGGCACGGCTATTGGATTCGAGAAGATCTTGTCGAATCCCGAATGCTCGAGCCCGATCTGGAAGGTTCGGGCGCTGTCGTAGTGAACGAAAATGACGTCCTCCGCGCCGCGAACGCCCGATGAAAGAAGTGGCTCGGTATCACCTGTCCTATTTGTTGGAAAGACGACAGTCATCGACAACGGGCCGGGATACCCCTCCCAGCCCTCCTCCCGGTTGTCCAGGAGGTCAGAAACGCGAGTGCCAAAAGCGGGGATATTCTCGGGCCCGATCGCCTTCATCGACAGGATGTCGCCGCTGAAGGCGCTGCTTCCCGATACACCCGCGCCCAGTGCGATCCATTTGGCCGCGACAGGTTCAAAATGCATCGTTGCCAGGAGCACTCGCTCGCCGTTGAAGCGAACATATACCTTGTCGCGCATCAGGGCGAAGCCCGGAATCCGGGAAAAAATGGGCGCGCCGGCTGCCGGCAGGAGGGCGCCCGATGAAACATCCATCTCCTCGATGCCGAGGCCCGAGAGATGCAGGTTCTTGGACACGATCGGCTTCTCGCCGAGTCTTTCAAATCCAATACGAACGCTGTCTGCTCCCTCTCGGACGATATACAGCGTATCGCGGGCTCCCGGGCCTCCGACGGAAAGCAAGGGCTCGCCCTGCGAGGATTGCGCGGAAGCAGCGCCCATTGAAAATCGAAGCCGAACCGGCCCGAGCGCCCCGTCCCATTCAGGCGATCGACCTCGAGCCAAGAGTGCCACGGCCAATTCAGGGACCGCCAGCGCCACCTGATCTGTCGCCGCCTGTTCGAACTCGGCCACCGATCCGCTGAAGCTGCGTCCCTCCAGCGGTCCCTTGATATAGCTTGCACCAAATACGATGGTTTCGGGTGTCGCAGGATAGAAATCGGCGGCCTCGGAGAGGATGACGCTTCCATCGAGGACGACCACTATCCTCCTGCGCAAACCGAGCAGTTCAGGCGTTGCCGCGTAGATCCTGCTGCCGCGCGGCGGCAGGAGGAACCCCGCCGAGACAATGAGTTCATGGGGGCGGTCAAAGTCGATCTCGACAGGGCTTGACGCTATTTCCCTCGAGTCGGAATGCCCCAGTCCGAAGGAGACGTGACTTGAATCCAGATAGCTGACAAATACGACATCGCCCTTGCCGCCCACGCCCGAGACGACAAGCGGCTCGCGATCGGGCGCCCTGTCCTTGGGAAACGTGAGGATCAGGCGCACTGGGCCCGGATAGCCGTCCCAACTTCCCGAAGGGTGCTCCAGCCGCCCGGGAAGCTCGACCAGGCGCATTGAAACATCCTCGGTGTTTAGCTCCCGCCTCTTCTCTGCCGGATACCCCTCAAACTGATAGGGCCGGAACTGCATGGGATTCGCGCTCCTCAGGAGCTCCGCATGAATGGGCAGGTCCAGCTTCAGCTCCTTTCCATACAATGGCTCGGCAAACAGGATGCGGAAGAAACCATATCCCTGACCCGCCTGGCGAGAAATCTCGTTTGCTGCGAGCCGGTTGAACCTATCGGGAAACGTCAGGCTGAGGGGCCCCGCGAAGTTCACCGACGCCAGGCACAAGACGGCCACAAAGATCCCCGACGCCCACTGTGTCCGGTTCCCATGTCGCCCCTCCAGGAACCGCGACACGCCAAATGCCGCGGCAAGGCAAAGGAAGGGCACCAGCTCCCTGACCAGTCTGCCGTACACCACGAACTTTGGAACAATGTCGGAGAAAATGATCAGCCCGCCGGCCAGAAAAGCTGTTCCGGCAAGCCACCACCCCAACCGCCCGAGCACGCGGCTCCGGACGGCATAGGCGATTGCGTAGCCAACTGCGGCCACCCAAAGGACGAAAATCCCACGCTCCGCATACCATAGGTACTCGGGAATGACCTCAAAGCCGTTGTAGAAATCCCCCTGCACGGCGGACTGGGAGAACGCCCGGTAGGATTCGACCAACCCCGGGGAAAGCGCAGCACCCGCGCCAATGACGGCTGCAAGGGGTACCACGAGCCCGGTCGCCGAATAGACGGAGCGGGCGATCATCCGCTCGCGGCCGCCGCGCCCAAGGATTGCGTGCAGGACCAATACGCATCCGCCCAGGAGCCAGTACCCGTTGTAGGTCAGGAATCCCAAGCCGGCGGCGCAGCCGGTCAGGAGCGAGGTCACCGCCGAAAACGGCCCAAGTGCCAGCCACAACGCGACCATCATCTCAAACAGCGCGATGTCGTACGGCAGATAGTGGCGCGAATAGAGGAAAAGGCTGTTGGCCGCGCTCGCAAAGAAAGCAGCCCAGAGGGCCTCCGCGTCGGACGCGCCCGAGCGCCGGGCGACCGACCAGATCAGGTAGATGACTCCGACCGAGAACAATGCGAAGTAACAGGGAACGAGGAACGGGATCCGCCCGGCCGTCGCATGGTCGAGAAGGGCCGCGGGAAGGCTCGCCAATCTGAAAAGGACGTGATCGGAATGGCCGAAGAGATCCACCAGGGCGGCCTTGAACTCGCCCCTATTCAGTTTAGCGGCGGCGGAGCGGGCGGCCTCGTAGCGTGATTCATCGGGCCAGAATCCCTGCCCTCCCCCGACCACGAGTCCCACCCGGAGCGCAAAGGAGAAAACCAGCAGTATGATCAGCCGGGGCCTTGTCATTCAGGAGCGGCGACCTTCCTAAAGATTCTAAACTGCATCGCCACGAAGGTGATGCTCATCTGGGCGACACTGGCCGACATGGCTGCGGCCCATCCCGGTAGAGACGTCTCCGCCGTCAGCGCCTTGAAGACGAGCGCCTGGACCGCGAATGTCGCGAGGGCCATGACGAGGTATTCGGAGACCTGGCGGCTGGAATCGGTCCTCTTGCAGCCAAAAGTCCATTTCTTGTTGAGCCAGAAATGCAGCGCAGCGGCGGGCGGATAGGCCAGGATGAAGGAGAGGTCCTTTCCAAACTGGCGCCCAAAGAGCCAGTTCAGCCCAGTAAACACCCCCAGCACGAGGAGGCCCACCAGGGCGTAGCGAAGCAGCCTGTGGAAATGTTCCGATCGGAGTAGTCTCGCTAGGTGCACGGGATCGGTCCTCATTGCCGCAGAGCGGGGAACCGCTCTATGCTGAGGACCTGACCGCTGAATACCGGACCGCAGGTCGATCCGCCAATGGTATTTTCCCCTATGCGGATCTCATCGCTTCCCGACGGGTAGCACCTTCCCTTTTGGTCAAGCACAACCTCCCCGTCGATCGATACGCGGACCCTGCCGGTCGACGCCGAGGCGCTTCCGGCCGGGTAGAGTGAATCCATATTGACCGCTATATGATGGACCACTCCATAGTCGACTTCGATCGGGTCGCTCTGGAATCCACCGTGGGCCCAATGGTCGAATCCGACAATGATATGGCGCAGGTCGACGTAGTTCACGTAGACGAAGTCGCCAGCCCCCTTCTCTCCAGTCACGACGAGGGGTTCGGACAATCCGATCATATCATAGGGGAACTGGACGCTCATCTCAATGGAGCCAAACGCCCCGCTCGCCAACATCGGCGCCGGCAGAGTGGCTAGGGGCACCTGCCCCACGCTGACGATCCTTCCGGTAAATTGCTTGCCAGCCGCGCTCGATCCGAAGGCGTTGAAACCAAGGATAGCCGACGCGGGCGTACTTGGATAATAGTGCTGCCTCACATTCATGATCGTGCGCCCATCAAAGACGATCAACAGGCGGTCCGCGGGCGGGGACGCTGACAAGGAGCTCATGCAGACAATCAGCTGGTGCGGCGCGCGAGGATCGAAGGTCACGGGCTCGCTTTTTGGACCGCCTGCGCCGTAGTGGTCCAGGGCGAATCTCACCTGGTGGTCGCGGTCGTAGACGCAGTAAAGCAGGTCGCTCTCCATGCCCTGCCCGGTGAGAAGGATTGGCTCGGCGCCGTTCTGGCGCAAAGTCGGCAGAAACAGGCTAAGCTGCACGGGTTCCGGATCCTTGAACGCCGAGACAACTTTCTCGGGCTTCACAAGGGGCAGGCGGCCAATGGACTGGATCTCGCCGGTGAACCTCTGCGCAACAATGCCCGCAGGCCATCCCACTGTCCCCAGTCGAAGGTTGGCCGGTGTCGAATCATAGGACTCGAAGGCGGCCCGAAGAACCTCCGTGCCATTCACTTTCACCTGCAGGTCCCTGCGCGCCGCGTCGTAGTCCTCCCTCGACCACGTCGCGAATACCGGATGGCCGAATGGCGGAATCAGCGAGCCGCTGCGCACCTCGATCGCGAGCCGCCGGTCCGCGGGAATCGGGAACTCGTCCCCCTCAAGCACCCCGGTGCCGGCGTGGAATAGACCCAGCCTTGCGTTGCCGGGAGACGGGTAGTCGACCTGAAGCCAGTCCCGGCGGTCCGACTCCAGGCCCGTCTCGAAAAGCGGCTCGGGGAGCTCGCCCGGATTCGCCGGAAGGCGGATATTGATGCGTAGTCCGCCGAATTGGACGCCATGGGCGCGCTGCCAGTAGTAGCCCGGCGCATTCAGAAGCCGCGCAACTTCAAGAAACGTGTCCTTCGTCGGAAACGCCCCGAAGAAAACGCCGAAGCTCAGGAATACGGAGATGGCAGCGCCGACAATGAGTCCCAAGCCGGAAATGATCCTGAACCGTCCCTTCGAGGCCCTTTCGCTCAGTGCGAGTGCGCCGAAGCCGGATAGGAGCAATGCGCAATTGGTGAAATCGCCCGAATAGCGGGCGTTGAGCCACGGAAACATGCAAAGAAAGAACAGATTGCCGAGCAACGCTAGGGCTAACACCCGGCTGAAAGTCACACGCTCGGCCGTGCCGCCTGCGCCGACCTTGTCAGAAAAAACAAACGGTAACACCGCCAGCCATGTCCACGGGAGATACCGCACCAGTCCAAAGGGTTGCCCTGCGTTTTCGCCAAAGAATGGAAAATAGGACTGCCAGGTCCCCGGACTAAACAGGTAGCCGTAAAGATTTGGCAGCAGATTGCCCAATGACTGCGACCCGTAGCCGTGTTCCCGTGTGATGGTTCCCCCGGAGAGCATGTAATACACGCCGAATTCTGTCGCTGAGCCAAACCTCATCCAGTTGTAGGCCATCAACCCGGCGGCGCAAATGCCCACCGGTACAAACGTAAACGCGGCCAATCGTTCGATCATCCGTCGGCGGACAACGCGATCCGACCCCGCACTCCTCACGGCGGCTGCAATAGGAACCAACAACGCCACCACCCCGAATATGTAGCTGGGGCGGGAGCCCATGGTGAGACCGAAAAACAATCCGGCGGCGGCGAGCCAGAGGACGCCCTGCCGCGGCGAATGCAGCGACCGATAGAGCGCCGCCAGCATGAGCACCTGCATGAAGATCGCACATGATATCGCCACCTGGTAGAACTCCGCTGCTTGGACGAGAAGCATGAGTGGCGTCGCGAATGCGAGGCAGACGGCGGCAGCCAGGAGCGCAAGGGATGAAGCTTCTGGAAAATACCGGCGCCTGGCCGCAAGCAGGATCGCGATGCCCACCCAGACTGCCCCTGTGCAAAACAGCGCCACGGCCAAGGGCTGCGACACGTACCAGCCGGTCACCGCGGCGATCGGCCAGAAGAGAATCAGCACCGGCGTGACTCCGTAATAGAGATAATAATGCCCGTGATAGAGCGACATGTCGTGTACGCGGTACGGCGCATTCGCGACCGGGTCATATGGGTCCGCGAGCGCCAGCAGCAACGGATGCGGAGCCTTCGGAACATAAAGGTGCCCGGACCGAAAGCCCGCTGTCAGCAGCTCGTAATAGCCATCGGGATCGCGCGAACCCCATCCCGTGGAAGTGTGCCGAGCGGTCCAGAAATAGAAGACAGAGGCAAAAAGCGCGATGTGGACGCAGCAAAGACTCTCAAAGAGGCGCTTGTTGCCGGCCCTCCCGGAATGACCGGGAGACGACGAAGACTCTGATGGCATAGTACCAGAAAGAATGGGCTCGCGGGGCACCTTACAAGCCCTCGATGCTGAAATGCATCGGCCGTGAAGGAGCCCGAACAATTCACTCGGATTGGTCAGAAAACCGCTGTCGCGAGGCAACCGGTCATTTTCGCTACGGCACTTTCCCCTGCTGGACCCTTCGCGAAATGTGGGTTGCCCCAGGCGGTGGCGCTCGTTCCCGGCAGCTGCCTTTATATCCGCGTGTCGCCGCCGATTCACACGGAAAGTTCCCAAGCTGGACTTTCATCGCGGCGGCGGTCGGCCTCGGGTTCGCGTACCGGCCCGTGGAGCTGCCATTCATCGGCATCTTTTCCGGCGCCTTCACATGGATTCTTCACTTGCTAGGAAGCCATTCTCCTGCAAACACATCCGAGGCTTCTCTAAGTGCATAAGAATATACCCCAAACTGGAAAGCAGCCAGTATCCGTTGCCATCATCGGATGCGGGCTGATCGGCAAGAAGCGCGCGCTTTCGCTTGCGAAGGTTCCCGGAGCACAACTCCGATTCGCATGCGACCTTGAAATTGGGCGCGCGAAGGCGGTCGCTGTGCTCGCAGAAGCCTGCGAGGCAGTAGCGGATTTCAAAGAGTTAGTTGTCAATCCAGGCGTCGATGCGGTCATCGTCTCCACCCTCAACGCATCCCTTGCCCCGATCGCGCTCGCCGCAGTTCGGGCGGGAAAGCATGTGCTCGTCGAGAAGCCCGGCGCCCTCGGGCCTTCCGAACTCCGCGAGCTTGCCAAGGTGGCCTCGGAAATGAAGGCATGCGTGCGCATCGGCTACAACCACCGCTTCCATCCCGCGCTTCTCAAGGCGCGGGACATCGTGGACTCGGGCGTCCTCGGTCCCCTCATGTTCCTGAGGGGCCGCTACGGGCACGGGGGCCGCAAGGGCTACGACCGGGAATGGCGAGCCGACCCCAAGCTTTCAGGCGGGGGTGAATTGATCGACCAGGGAGTCCATCTGATCGACCTGGCCTCCTGGTTCCTCGGCGACTTTCCAACCGTCGAAGGGCATGCGGCCACGTACTTCTGGGACATGAAGGTGGATGACAACGCCTTCCTGAGCCTGCGCACCCAGGGTGGCCAGACAGCGTGGCTGCACGTCAGCTGCACGGAATGGAAGAACATGTTCTCCATGGAAATCTACGGTCGCGACGGGAAGATCGCGATAGACGGGCTGGGCGGGAGCTACGGGACCGAGCGCCTGGCCCACTTCAAGATGCTTCCCCAGATGGGGCCCCCGGAGGCGACGCACTGGGAATTTCCAAGCGGTGACGACTCCTGGTCCGCCGAGGCCTCCGCCTTCGTTGAAGACATCCGCCTCGGGCGCACGCCCTCGCCGGGTCTCAAGGAGGGCATAAGGACGCTCGAAATTGTCGAGTCCATCTATAGAAGAAGCGGCTACCCCACCTCATGATCATCACACGCTCTCCCCTGCGCGTCTCCCTTGGCGGCGGAGGCACCGACCTCCCCAGTTACTACCTCGAGCACGGGGGGTTCCTCGTGGCCGCCGCCATCGACAAGTACGTCTATATCACGAAGCACACGACCTTCCAGGAGGGCATCATCGTCAAGTATTCGAAGCTGGAACGCGTCACATCGGTGGACCAGATCGAGCACCCCATCGTCCGCGAGGCCCTGAAGCTCGTCGGGGTGACCGACCCCCACATCGAGCTGACGTCGATGGCCGACATCCCCGGGGGCACCGGCCTCGGCTCTTCGGGAAGCTTCACGACAGCGCTCCTTCGGGCGCTGCACGCCTACAAGAAAAACCTGGTCTCGCCCGCGGAACTGGCGGAGCAGGCCTGCGACATTGAGATCAACAAGCTGGGCGAGCCGATCGGAAAGCAGGACCAGTACATTTCCGCGGTCGGCGGCATAACCGCCTTTACATTCCACAAGGACGGGCGGGTCGAGTTCCGGCCCTGCAAGATCGCGGAGGAGACGCTCTACAATCTGGAGGACAATCTCCTTCTCTTCTTCACGGGCTACTCGAGAAGCGCCTCCTCGATCCTCAAGGACCAGAACGACCGGTCGAAGCAGAACGACTCGGCCATGATCGACAACCTTCATTTCACCAAGGACCTGGGATACAAGTCATTGGCTTCCCTCGAGAGCGGAAACCTCGAGGAGTTCGCGATGCTCATGGACGTCCATTGGCAGCGCAAAAAGGCCCGCAGCTCCGGGATGAGCAACGTCCAGATAAACCAGTGGTATGACTTCGCGATGGCGAACGGAGCCCTCGGCGGCAAGCTGATCGGCGCNNGGCCTGCAGGAAGTTCGCTTCCGGTTCGACTTTGAGGGTACCAAGGTCGTGGCGCAAAACTAGACCCCAAAGAATGCGTTCCGTCCGAATAAACCTTACCCCAAGGATTGTTCCCCACCAAAGGATTCCCGCGATCGACGAGCTCAAGGGCCTGGCGATCGCCCTCATAATCTCGTACCACTGCGGGGGCGTGCTCGGCAATCCCAACGTCATCCACGGCGAGGTAGGCGTGGATGTTTTCCTCATACTTAGCGGCTTCACGCTCGCGGTGACCTCGGCCGAGATGCCGCTGAAACAGTTTTTTTGGCGCCGTTTCCTGAGGATATACCCGAGCTACTGGATCGCCCTCGGGCTCTTCATCTGGATGCTCGGGAAATTCTACAACGTGAGGAGGTCTTCTGAAGACGTCTGGCACCACGTCATCGGCATCCACGGATTCACGAGGCTCGCCTACTTTTCCGACTACGCCGACGCCTACTGGTTCATATCGATGATCCTGGCGGCCTACGTCGTGTTTGCGCTCATCCGCAAGCGCCTGGACGACCTTTCGCTCGTCTTCGCGGTGTCTGGGTACCTGACGGTCCTCGCCACTTATCTTTACGAGTTAAACGGGCACACGGGAGGCCTCATCTCCCTCGCCGTCAGGATCCCGAGCTTCTTCGCCGGTGTCATCGCGGGACAACTCCTTGGCAAAGGCACCGGTGAGGTGAAGTTCAACTTGTTCCTTGGCCTCGGCCTTCTTTGCTTCTACGTCCAGATCTTCTTCCTGAACATAGCCAGCAACTACACGCTGCCGGCGATCGGCATCATCCTGACATGGATCGCCCTGCGCACGCTCGTGATCAAGGTTCCCGGCGGCAGGGCCGCGCTGGTGCCGATTGCTCTCCTCGGCGTCATCTCCTACGAGGTTTATCTCTTCCACCAGCCTCTCGTGCGGGACTACATGATTTATTACTATGTGGAGATCCGGCACATCCCGAGTCCTTCCCATTGGCAGTATGTGAAGGGAATCTGGGCTGCCCTCGGGGTCACCCTGGTTGTCAGCATCGTCGTCCACTTTTTGGTGGGAAGACTGTATGCGCTGGTTCTGAGGAGGGTCCCCGCCCGGCCTTCAACCGCCCCGTGACGACGAAGCCGGAAGACCTCCCGGTGGCCATCCTGGCGGGTGGCCTCGCCACGCGGCTTAAGCCGATCACCGAGACCGTGCCGAAGCTGCTGGTCAGCGTCGCGGGGGAGCCCTTCTTCACCCACCAGATCAGGCTGCTGAAAAAGTCCGGCCTGACCCACCTCGTCGTCTGCCTCGGGTATCTCGGCGAGAAGGTCGTCGATCTCTACGGCGACGGGTCGAAATGGGGCGTCAAGATAGAGTATTCGTTCGACGGCCCCAAGCTCCTCGGAACCGGGGGCGCCCTGATCGGCGCCCTTCCGAAGCTCGGCGACGTGTTCTATGTGCTCTACGGGGACAGCTACCTGCCGATCGACTACCTTGCCGTTGGCCGCTCGTTCCTCGCGTCGGGAAAACTTGGGCTGATGACGGTGTTCGAGAACAGCGAGCGCTACGACGCCAGCAACGTGTGGTTCGAAGGTGCCGAGATGAGGGCTTACGACAAGAAGGCCAAGGTTCCCGCGATGCGGCACATCGACTACGGGCTCGGGGTATTCCGGAAGGCGGCGTTCGACGGGTTTCCCCGGGAAGCGGCCGTCGACCTGTCGGACATCCAGAAGGCGCTCCTCGAGCGCGGCCAACTGGCGGGTTTCGAAATCCGCGAGCGCTTCTTCGAGGTCGGCTCCCATTCCGGGCTCCGGGAACTGGACAGTCTCCTCAAGAAATCCGGCTAGACGCCCATTGCCGCCTCGCATTTGCAGCCCCATTTTGCATCCTCAATCTTATGTCGTACTCAGCACAGCACCTCAAGGAAACGGCCGAGATCGTGGCCAAGATCAATCCGGCGGACTGCGATAAATGCGTTGCCGAACTAAGAGCCGTGAGGGAGCACGGGGGACGCCTTTTCATGCTGGGCGTCGGCGGAAGCGCCGCAAATGCTTCCCATGCGGTTAACGACTTCCGGAAGATAGCGGGCATCGAGACCTACGCCCCGACCGACAACGTGTCCGAGCTGACCGCGCGCACGAACGACGAGGGCTGGGCGAGCGTCTTTGTCGAGTGGCTGCGCACGAGCAAACTGAACAGCAAGGATTGCCTCTTCATCCTCTCGGTCGGCGGCGGAAACATGGAAAAGAACGTGTCCCCGAACCTGGTCGCCGCCCTGCAGCTCGCGAAGCAGGTCGGCGCCCGGATAATCGGGATCGTCGGAAAGGATGGCGGCTACACGGCAAAGGTCGCCGACGCATGCGTCATCGTCCCGACGGTCAACCCCAACAACGTGACCCCGCACAGCGAGGCCTTCCAGGCGGTAGTCTGGCATCTTTTTGTCTCCCACCCCGACCTCAAGGTGAACCAGACCAAGTGGGAATCGGTGACCGCCAAGCCGTAGTCTGATGGCGCTTCGTCCTGCAGTCTTCCTGGACCGGGACGGCACGCTTAACATGCAGGTCGTTCGCGAGGGAAAGCCCTACGCGCCCGAGAAGCCCGCGGATTTCCACCTTTACAAGGGCGTTCCGGAGGCATGCCGCTCGCTCAAGGCGGCCGGGTTTGCGCTAGTTGTTGCAACGAACCAGCCCGACGTCGGCCGTGGGCTTGTCCCCCAGGCCGCCATCGAGGCGATGCATGTTCGCCTGCTGGAACTCGTTCCGGAAATCGACCGGATAGAGGTCTGCTACGACCCCGGCCGGGGCGAGAAGTCGACCCGCCGCAAGCCGGAGCCCGGAATGGTGCTGGATTCGGCCCGCGAGCTTGGCCTCGACCTGGGGCGTTCCTGGATGGTCGGCGACCGCTGGCGCGACGTCGACTGCGGCAAGCGGGCCGGCGTACGGACCGTATTCATCGATTTCGGGTACTCGGAGACCTTCAATTCGACGCCCGATTTCACCGTAAAGTCGTTTGACCAGGCGGTTGCGGTCATCCTCGGGGCCCCGGGCTACCCCAATCCCGCCGCCTAATCTCCTTGCCCGATTCAAAACGCTGACCTCAATGGGCATCTCAACGAAACATGAAATCACTTAATGACCTGAAGATTCAGCTCTTTGCCGATGGCGCCGACAAGGCGGGCATCCTCGACCTCTACTCAAAGCCCTACATCAAGGGCCTCACCACGAACCCCAGCCTCATGAAGAAGGCCGGGATCAAGGATTATGAGGCGTTCGCAAAGGACATCCTGCAGACGGTGACCGCAAAGCCGATCTCGCTCGAGGTGTTCACGGACGACTTCGTCGACATGAAGCGCCAGGCGCTGAAGATCACGGCACTAGCCAAGAACGTCTACACGAAGATCCCGATCACGAACGCGCGCGGCGAGTCCTCGCTGCCGCTCATCAAGGAGCTGGCCAAGCAGGGCGTGAAGCTGAACGTCACGGCGCTCATGACCGAGAAGCAGGTGGCCGCCGTCGCCGAGGCCCTCAATCCCGACGTCGCGTCGGTCGTCTCGGTCTTTGCCGGCCGAGTCGCCGACACCGGCGTGGATCCGATGCCGCTCATGCGCGGCTGCGCCGCCATACTCAAGGGCCACGTCAAGGCCGAGCTCCTCTGGGCCAGCACGCGCGAGGTCCTCAACATATTCCAGGCCCAGGAGTGCGGAGTCGCCATCATCACCGTCCCCCATGACATCCTTGCCAAGGCCGCCAAGATGCTCGGCATGGACCTGNNACTTCGTCATTTACCTACCGGGCGGACTCCTGCAATTGTAGGGGTCCGCCTGTTTATTTATGCTCACTCGGATCTGCCTGCTGAGTCTCCTTTTCCCCGCGCTTGCCCTCTCGGCGGCGGCTGAAACACCCAATCTGGACGGATCGTCCCCGGAAGTCGGCAACGCCGAGGCGGCACGGCTGTACACGGAGGCCAATGACTTCGTGACCAATATGTCCGAGGGTGCCTACTCCTACGATTACCTGCAATTCTACTGGAAGCGCGCCGAGGCGAACGTCGACCGGGTGCGGCTGGTCTATCCGGATTCGCCGACGGCCCATGCGATGGCGAGGGGCGATCTCAAGGTCGGACCCTACCCGCTCGACTACTTCAAGGAACGGGTCCTCTACAACCTGGAGCTCAAGCACTTGGCCTCGTACGACGACGTCAACTGCTCCATTTTCCTCTACGGCAGGGATGAGGCGCGAAACGACGCAAAGAGGGACGAGGCGCTCGCCAACATCCTGGAGGTCCTTGCCAGGCGCCAGCGATGGGCCGAGGCGCTGCGTTTCCCCGTTCTGAGCGCACACCGGGCCCTTCTCCTCCACAGCATCTTCAGGGTCGCCGCCTTCTACGGCGCCGATGACATCGTCGGGCAGATGATCGCCGACACGACGCCTGACGAAAGGCGCGAGGCCGGATTTGACCCGCTGCTTGCCGAGGCCATTGCGCTCCGGGGAAAGCCCCGTTCCGAGCTGTACGCGTTCGTCAGGGACCACCCGGGGGACGACGTGCGCGCCGCCGCGCTCAAGGGCATTGTCGAGCGCCAGTCGCTGATCGAGCGAAACGAGAGGCGCCGCATCAGTTTCACTGAATCCGTGCAGACGGAGCACCTCGTGGTCCAGCACGCGAGCCTTAGGGATGACGTCCTAGCGGTCGCCAACCGAATCTACACGGGCGACCTCGACTCCGCGAAGCCGCTCATAGCGGTATACTACGCTTCGCGGGGGACTGCGCCCGAGTCGGCTGCGTCCCTGGATGCCCACCTCGCCTATCTGGATTATCTCTACGATGCCGGGCGAATGGACGCCGTGGCAACCTACGTAGGCGACAATGACCTCAAGGGAGCGACCCGGCGCGCCTGCAGGCTGAGGGTGATTGAGCTTTACGCCGAGGCGGGCCAAACCTCCGAGGCCGAGGCGGCCCGAAAGGACTTTGCGGCCGACTTCACGCCGGATGCCGACGACGCGGCGCTGGCCCAGTTCCGCGGCCGCATGGATTCGACGCAGGCGCCCCTCGTCGTCCGCGAGAAGACCTTTGCCGACCTGCCCATCGCCGACCCCTGCGTGATGGCCACGGCGATCATGGAATGGAGTCTCTCGCCCAACCGCTCGCAGAGGGGCGCGACGGCGTGGGACGCCGTCGTCACGCGCTTTGCCGGCGGGTTCAACAATCTCCCGAAGCCCAAGTCGGCCGCCGTGGGCGACGCCGCAAGCACCCTGAAGCCCTACTGAGAGCCTCTGGCATGCTCCCATTCCGGTGAACATCCTTTTCGTCAACTACGGCGATTTCACCACAAATAGCCTGAACCACATCGGCGGATTCGCGAACGCGCTGTCCGCGCTCGGCCACGCCTGCATCGTCGCCGTGCCCTCCGGGAGGGACAGTGTGTCCTCGCTCTCAAGCCCCGCTTTCGTCCCGGCTCTCTATAACGACCTCCTCGAGCGTCCCGCATCCTTCCCTGATGGCGGCACGGCCGACGTGATCCACGCGTGGACGCCCCGCGAATGCGTACGCAAGTTTGTCGTCTCCTACCAGCGGGCGGTCGCCCAAAGCGCCCACCTCGTGGTCCACCTGGAGGACAACGAGGAGCACCTGATCTCTCGATATGCCGGCCGGCCCGTCGGGGAGCTCAGGTCCATGGGGTTCGAGGAGCTCGACGCGGTCATCGCCGACAGGCTCCCCCATCCGGTCAGGCACCGGACATTTCTAAGGCTCGCGGACGCCGCCACGGTCATCGTCGATCGGCTGAGGGAGTTTGTCCCGGCCGGCATCCCCTGCTCGGTGCTCCAGCCCGGAGTCGATCCGGAATATCTCCGGCCCCTGAAGGCGGAGCCGTCGCTTCGAAAGGAGCTTGGGCTCGCGGACAAGGAGAAGGTGATCGTGTTCACCGGCAGCAACACGTTCGCGAACGAGCCGGACATGCTCGAGCTCTATAGGGGCGTCCGGGTGCTCAACCAGCGCGGGACGGCGACGCGCCTCGTGCGGACCGGGTTCAACAGGCCTGAGTTTTTGGAAAGCCTGACGCCCGATCTCAAGTCCCATGTGATCGACCTGGGCTTCATCGCGAAGTCGAGGCTCCCCAGGCTGCTCGCCCTCGCCGATGTCCTCGTCCAGCCCGGCCAGCCCGGCCCTTTCAACGATTACCGGCTCCCCTCCAAGCTGCCCGAATTCCTGGCGTCGGGGCGCCCGGTCGTGCTCCCGCCCACCAATGTCGCCCTCGGCATGACGGACGGCGCCGAGGCGCTGTTCCTGTCCAGTGGCGCTCCGCAGG
>PMSP01000287.1 GCA_003168315.1 Opitutaceae bacterium | reverse complement strand
CCCGACGATGGCGATGGTCCGGCGGCTCATTTCGTGGCCTCCGGCGGCGCGGCGGGCGCGCCGCCTGTGGCGCCCAGGAGCGCCACGGCGAAGCAGGCGGCGCAGGCGCAGGCGACGACGAACCAGTCGCCGTGCTCGACGTAGAAGCTGTTCCTTCCCACCCAGCGCCGGTCCCGCGTCACGTTGGCGAGCGCCGTCCCCTTGTAGTAGATGCTCCCGTCCTCGTTTTTCATGACCCGGCGGATGCTCCCGAACTCGTCGATCCATCCGCTCCAGCCGGCATTGCCGCAGCGAAGGACCGGGCGGCGCGTCTCCACCGCCCGCAGGACCGAGCTGGCGGCGTGCTGGAAGGCAGCCGCCCCCTCGCCGTACCAGGCGTCGTTCGTGATGACGACGAGCGCATCGGCGCCGGAGCGAACCTCCTCCCGGGCCAGTTCCGGGAAGAGGTCCTCGTAGCAGATCAGGACGCCGAAGGCCGCGGCGCCCCGCCCCATGGGAACGACGAGCGGCGCGGAGTCGGTCCCGGGCGTGAAGTCGCCGTCGCCGAGCGGCGCGAACTTCCCGATCCAGCCAAGGAGCGGCCTTATGGGGACGTATTCCCCGAACTGGACCAGCCTGCGCTTGGCGTAATAGGAGGTCTGCAGCCCGAGCTGGGGGTCGACGACGAAGGCCGCGTTGTAATAGGCGTCCTTGTCCGGGCCGACCCGCTCGATGGCGTCGGCGCCGATGAGCATCGGGGCCCCGGTGCGGGACGAGAGCTGCTCGACGAACTTCTGCATCGCCGGGTCGCCGCCCTTGAGGGCGAATGGAGTCGTCGACTCCGGCCAGAGGATCAGGTCCGGGTGGAGCTCGCCCGCGGCAAGCGTGGTCGACATGAGGGTGCGCAGGATCTCCGGCGCCTTGGTCTCGTCCCACTTGACCATGGCCGGGATGTCGGGCTGCACGAAGGCCACGTTCGCGAAGGGCTCGGAATAGCTCGGGCCGTTCGTGATCTCCTGGACGTAGATCGAGAGGCAGACGAGGAGGAGAAAAAGCGCCATCAGGAACTCCTGGCTCCGCCTGCGCAGTCCCTGCTCCCCCTCGCGGAACAGGCGGTTCGCGAAGGCGGCGAACCCGATGTTGAAGGCGACGAGGACGAAGGAGACGCCGACGGCGCCCGTGTAGGCGGCCACCTGGAGGACGCCCCTCATCTCCCACTGGGTCGCGGCGAGCGGCATCCAGGGGAAGCCGCCCAGGAACCACGAGCGGGTCCACTCGATCAGCACCCAGACCCCCGCGAGGCCAAGGCTGACGACCAGGCGGACGGGAGTCGGCCTGCCGACCATCCGCGGCATGGCCCACCACGCGGCAAGGTACCATGCTCCGGTCCATACCCCGACGATCGGCCCAAGGAGGAAAAGCCCTGGCCAGGTGACCGGGTGCAGCCACCGCAGGTTGATCGTCCAGGCCACCGCCTGCGCCGCGAGCATGGTCCAGGCGAAGACCTTCAGGCGGGGGCGCATGTACGCCCAGAAGATCCCTGGCGCGAGGCAGACGTACGCGGCCTCGGGCGAGTGGAATGGCGGGAACGCGACGACGAGAAGGACGACCGTGAGCGCCGCGACCAGCGCCGGGACAATCCTCGCGGAGTGCCGGTCCCAGAGCGTCGGGACGGTGTCGTACGGGTCCGCGCTCACGGGGGGCTCCTCAGGCCCCGTGGCAGTGCTTGTACTTCTTGCCGCTCCCGCAGGGGCACGGGTCGTTGCGGCCCACCTTGGGCGTGTCGCGGCGGATGGTCACCTTGGGAAGCTGGAGCTCCGGCTGGGCGAGCTGCGACTCCGGGGAAACGCGGCCGTTCTGGGGGGCGGCCGCCTCGGGCTGCGGCGCAACGACGTTCTCCGGGCCCTGGGTCCTCGCGCTCCTCGCCAGGATCGAGAGCATGTTCTCGAACGACGAGAGGTTGGACGCGCTCCGGAAGAGGCCCGTGCAGATCTGGAGCCGGACGTTCGTCATCAGCTCCTCGAAGAAGTGGTAGGCCTCGCTCTTGTACTCCACCAGCGGGTCCTTCTGGCCGTAGCTGCGCAGGCCGATCGAGCGGCGGAGTTCCTCCATCTCGGTCAGGTGCTCCTGCCAGTGGTGGTCGATCGCGTTGATGACGACATACCTCTCGAGGGAGCCCAGAGCGTCGGGGACCTCGGCGGACTCCTTGACGGCGTAGGCCTTCCTGATCCGGTCGACGACCAGGTCGGCGAGGGCCACCGGGTCGTCGCCGGAGAGCTCGTCCACCCTGAGTCCCACCGGGAAATGCGTGTTCACCCAGCCGACAAAGCTCTCGATGGCGGCGGCGTTCGAGCCTCCCTTCTCCCCGAACCCGGCGATGGCGAGCCGCTTGTCGATCTCCTCGGCGACCTGCTCGAAGATGATGTCCTTCGAGCGGGGGGCGTGGATGGCGGCGTTCCTGATCCCGTAGACGACCTCGCGCTGCTGGTTCAGGACGTCGTCGTACTGCAGGAGCCGCTTGCGGATCGCGTAGTTCTGCTGCTCCACCTTCTTCTGGGCCGACTCGATCGATCGGTTGAGGAGCGGGTGCTCGAGCTCCTCGCCCTCCTTCATCGACCCCTCCATCAGGCGCGACGCGAGGTTGCCCTGGAGGAAAAGGCGCATCAGGTCGTCCTCGAGCGAGAGGAAGAACTTGGTGAGGCCGGGGTCGCCCTGGCGGGAGCAGCGCCCGCGCAGCTGGCGGTCGATGCGGCGCGACTCGTGGCGCTCGGTGCCGATCACGTAGAGGCCGCCCTGCTCGCGCACGCCCTCCCCCAGCTTGATGTCCGTGCCGCGGCCGGCCATGTTGGTCGCGATCGTAATCATGCCCTTGCGACCGGCTTGCGCCACAATTTCGGCTTCGCGCTCGTGAAACTTGGCGTTCAGCACGACATGCTTGATGCCCTTTTTCTTGAGCAGGTCCGACAGCCGCTCGGATTTTTCCACCGACGTCGTGCCCACCAACACCGGCTGGCCTTTCGTGGCAAGTTGTTGGATTTCGTCGGCGGCAGCGAAATACTTTTCCTTCTCCGTGCGGTACACGATGTCCGGATTCTCGATCCGCCGCATCTCCATGTTGGTTGGAATCACCACGACTTCGAGCTTGTAGATATTGTCGAACTCGGCCGCTTCCGTTTCCGCCGTGCCGGTCATGCCGGNNGCCATGTTGGTCGCGATCGTGACGCCGCCCCGCAGGCCGGCGCGGCTCACGATCTCGGCCTCCTGCTGGTGGAACTTGGCGTTCAGGACCGTGTGGATGATCCCGACGCGCTTGAGCATGCGGGAGAGCACCTCCGAGGCCTCGACGCTCGTCGTCCCGACGAGGACGGGCTGGCCCCGCTTGTTGGCCTCCTCGATCTCGCGCATCACCGCGTTGTACTTGTCGCGGCGCGCCTTGAAGATCACGTCGTTCCTGTCGATCCGGACGCAGGGCTTGTTGGTGGGGATCACCTGGACCGAGAGCCGGTAGATGTCGCTGAACTCCGTCGCCTCGGTCTCGGCCGTCCCGGTCATCCCCGCCAGCTTCTCGTACATCCTGAAGTAGTTCTGGATCGTGATGGTCGCGTAGGTGCGCGTCTCGCGCTCGATCGTGACGCCCTCCTTGGCCTCGACCGCCTGGTGCAGGCCGTCCGACCAGCGCCGGCCCGCCATGACGCGCCCGGTGTTCTCGTCGACGATCATCACCTTTCCCTCCTGGACGACGTACTCGACGTCGCGCTCGTAGAGGGAGTAGGCCCTGAGGAGCTGCGAGATCGCGTGGATCTCCTCCGAGATGGTCGCGTAGTGCTGGTGCGCCGCGAGCTTGAGCTCCTCGCGCTTCTCCGGGGACATCGACGTGTCCCTCTCCAGGTCCGAGAACTCCGTCGCAAGGTCCGGCATCATGAACGCGTCGGGGTTGTCGGGGCGCAGGTGCTTGCGGCCGATCTCGGTCAGGTCCGCCTGGTGCTGCCTCTCGTCGATGACGTAGAGGAGGTGCTCCTTAAGGTGGTACATCTCGTCCTTGTTGAGGTCGGAGTTGAGCTCCGTCTCGACGCGGTCGAGGAGCTTGCGCCACTCCGGGTTCTCCATCAGGCGCAGGAGGAGCTTGTTCTTCGGGTTGCCCATCTTGACCTGGACGAGCTTGCGGATCGCCAGGTCGCGGTCGTCGTTGGTGCGGTCAGGCCTCTCGAGGATCTCCTTGGCCTCGCCGACGAACCGGTTGCAGAGCCGGGTCTGGTCGCTGACCAGCCTGTCGACGCCGGGCCTGAGGCGGGTGAAGGGCTGCTCCCGCTCGATTGGCGCCGGACCCGAGATGATCAGGGGGGTGCGCGCCTCGTCGACGAGGATCGAGTCGATCTCGTCCACGATGCAGTACCAGTGGTCGCGCTGGACCTGGTCCTCCTTGCGGGTCGCCATGCCGTTGTCACGGAGGTAGTCGAAGCCGAACTCGCTGGCCGTCCCGTAGGTGATGTTGCGCCCGTACATGTCGCGGCGCGCGTCGGGCGCCATCGACTGCTGGATGCAGCCGACCGTGACGCCGAGGAAGGTGTAGAGCTGGCCCATCCACTCCGAGTCGCGGCGGGCGAGGTAGTCGTTCACGGTGACCAGCTGGGCGTTCCTGCCGTTGAGCGAGTTGAGGTAGAGGGGGAGCGTCGCGACGAGCGTCTTTCCCTCGCCGGTCGCCATCTCGGCGATCCGCCCCTCGTGGAGGGCGATGCCGCCGATCAGCTGCACGTCAAAATGGACCATGTCCCAGGGGATCTCGTAGTCGCAGACCATGGCCGTCGTGCCGACCAGCCGCCGGGCCGCGTTCTTCACCACGGCGAAAGCCTCCGGCAGGATCTGGTCCAGGGTCTCCCCCGCCTTGATCCGCTCCCGGAATTCCTCGGTCTTTGCGCGCAGCTGTTCATCGCTCAGGGACGTAAAGGAACGATCGAACTCATTGATCCGCACAACGATAGGTCGGGCCTTTTCGAGGAACTTCTTATAGTGCCTCCCGGCGAAGGGCTTGAGCAGGAGCGAAAGCATCAAGGGTGAGACATTAGACCGTTGGCCCGCATTGGCAAACGACAAAATGCTCCGGGCCGGGCGGCCGAACTAGAGCCGCTTTTTGAAGTACGAAATGGTGCGCTTCAGGCCGTCCTCGAGGGCGACGGCCGGCTCCCATTTGAGGAGCTTCTTGGCGATCGTGATGTCGGGCTTGCGCTGCTTCGGGTCGTCGGCGGGAAGGCGCTTGTGGACGATCTTCGAGCGGCCGCCGACGAGCTTCAGGGTCAGCTCGGCGAGCTCCAGCATCGTGAACTCGCCCGGGTTGCCCAGGTTGATGGGGCCCGGCGTCTCGGTCTGCTTCATGACGCGGACGAACCCCTCGATCAGGTCGTCCACGTAGCAGAAGGACCGCGTCTGGGTCCCGTCCCCGTAGACCGTGATGTCCTCGCCCTTGAGCGCCTGGACGATGAAGTTCGAGACGACCCGCCCGTCGGCCTCGTGCATCCGGGGGCCGTAGGTGTTGAAGATCCGCACGACCCGGATGTCCACCTTGTTCTCCCTGTGGTAGTCGAAGAACAGGGTCTCGGCGCAGCGCTTGCCCTCGTCGTAGCAGGAACGCCTGCCGATCGGGTTCACGTTGCCCCAGTAGCTCTCCGGCTGCGGGTGCACCTGGGGGTCGCCGTAGACCTCGGAGGTGGATGCCTGGAAGACGCGCGCCTTGAGGCGCTTGGCCAGGCCGAGGCAGTTGATCGAGCCCATCACCGACGTCTTGATCGTCTTGATCGGGTTGTACTGGTAGTGGGGGGGCGACGCCGGGCACGCCAGGTTGTAGATCTGGTCCACCTCGTACTTGAACGGGTCGATGACGTCGTGGCGGACGAGCTCGAAGCTCTTGTCGCTCGCGAAGGACGCGATGTTCTGCTTACTTCCCGTGAAGAAATTATCCAGGCAGACGACCTCGTTGCCGTCCGACAGGAGCCTCTCGCAGAGGTGGGAGCCGAGGAAACCCGCGCCCCCTGTGACAAGAATGCGCATACGGCGGCAAATAAGTTCTAAATCGCGCGGGTTGGCGAGCGCTTTAGGACACCCGGGCCCGGAGGTCCCCGGGCCCTCAGGCCGCACCCTCGTAGCGGCGGATCCAGGCCTTGTGCCAGCTCCCGTAGTCCCCCGCCTCGATGTGGGCCCGGGCCTGCGCGACCAGGTCCAGGAAGAAGTGGAGGTTGTGGATCGTCAGGAGCGTGCCGCCGAGCATCTCGCCCGCGGTGAAGAGGTGCCTCAGGTAGGCCCTCGAGAAGTTCCGGCAGGTGTAGTTGCCGAGGCCCTCCACGACCGGCCGCGGGTCCGCCCGGAACCTCTCGTTCCTAAGGTTGATCGGCCCGTCGGGAGTGAACGCGAGGCCGTTGCGGGCGACGCGGCTCGGGAGCACGCAGTCGAACATGTCCACGCCGAGGGCGATCATCCGCAGGATCTGCGGCGGCGTGCCAAGGCCCATCGTGTAGCGGGGCTTGTCCTCGGGGAGGTGGGGCGTCGTCGCCGCCACCTGCTTCAGCATCTCGGGCTCGGGTTCGCCGACGCTCACGCCGCCGATGGCGT
>PMSP01000369.1:3384-3591 GCA_003168315.1 Opitutaceae bacterium | reverse complement strand
CCATATGGCGCCGTCCGCGCCGCCCTGCACAAGGACCCGGTGCGTGTAACCGCCTTTCCCGACGTCGACCTCGAACCGGGTGAAGGGGCCGCCCTCGTTCCTGCCACCCCAGAACCGGCCGTGGAAGACATGCTCGTCCCCGCGCCGGGGCATCTGGCGGAGGTCAAACTCGGCATAGAGGGGCTCGCCCCAGATCGAGTCCCGGAA
>PMSP01000369.1:0-3368 GCA_003168315.1 Opitutaceae bacterium | reverse complement strand
AGGGCTTCGTGGCCGGCGCCGGAGTCGGGACGGCCGCCGTCGGCAGCGCGACGGCGACGGGCGCCTTCGAGGACGTTGCCGACACGGGAACGGCGATCGTCGGCAGCGCTCCGCCGGCGGCGGTTGCGTGCTTGCCCTCGTAGATCCGCCCAAGGTAGAGCGCGAAGCTGAGGACGAAGAAGACGATCGACGCGTTGATCGTCGCCTTGCTGAGCACGTTGCCCGTGTCCGCGCCAAAGGTGGCCTCGGCCATGCCGCCGCCCATGGCGGCGCCCATCCCACCGTCGGACTTCGCCTTCTGGGCGAGCACCAAGAGGATAAGGATGATCGAGGTCAGGATCAGTACGAACGTGAAGATGCCGATGAGGATGCTCATGTCAGGGAGGGGTCAGCCAAGCAGAACGGGCCGGCCCTTGTCAACGCCGGGACGGGAGGCCCTTCGCGGCTCAGAGGGCGTCCGCCCGCTCGACCCCGAGCCTTTCCAGGATGCGCTGGAGGTCGTCATTGCCGCGGTACTCGATCACGATCCGGCCCTTCTTGGGGGTGTGGAGGACGGCGACCCTGGCGCCCAGGTGGGAGGAGAGCTTCCTCTGGATGCTGTCGACCGCCGCGGCGTCGCGGCTCGCCAGGGACTTCCGTCGGGCCGGCCTCGAGCCGCCCGGCGCCCTGGCCGCCTTCCCGTGCTTCTCGGTCATCCGGACGCTGAGCCCCTCCTCGATCACCCTTCGGGCGAGGACGGAGCGGATCGCAGGGTCCTCGACCCCGAGGAGCACCTTCGCGTGCCCGACGCTGAGGAGGTCCTTCGCGATGTAGCCCTGGATCTCGGAGTCGAGGGCGAGGAGCCGAAGGGCGTTGGCCACGGAGGCGCGGCTCCTGCCCACCCGCTCGGCGGCCGTCTCCTGCGTCAGGTCAAAGTCCCTGACGAGGCTCGCGAAGCCGAGCGCCTCCTCGATCGGGTTCAGCCCCTCCCTCTGCAGGTTCTCGATCAGTCCCATCGAGGCCGCCGAGGCGTCGCTCGCGTCGACGACCCGCGCGGGGATCGACCTGATCTTCAGCTGCTGGAATGCGCGCCAGCGCCGTTCGCCCGCGATCAGTTGGAACCTGTCGCCGAGCCTGCGGACGACGATCGGCTGCAGGAGGCCCTCGCTCCTGATGCTTTCCGCGAGCTCGGCCAGCTGCTCCGGGGCCATCTCGCGTCGGGCCTGGTAGGGGCTCGGCTCGACGAGGTGCACCTGGACCTCAAGGTAACCCGGGGCCTGGGGGAGGTGGATTGGGGGAGCGGCGACGGCCGCGGGCGGCTTGCCCGCGGAAATGAGGCCGCTCAGCCCGCGGCCCAGCCTGGATTTTTGGGGGTGTGCCATTTTGAAGGGGAAAAGGGATGTTATTTGCCGCCGGGGACGAAGAGGACCTGTCCCGCCTGGATGCGGGAGGGATCCAGGAGCTTGTTGGCATCGATGATGTCCTGGGCCTTGGCGCCGGTCTTCTTCGCAATCGCGCCGACGGAGTCGCCCTTCAGGACGGTGTAGCTCACACCCTCCTTGGGGTAGGACTCGCCGAACGCGGCCTTCGCAGGCGACGGGGCGGCCTGCGGCGCGGGCCGCGCCTGGACCGCGCCCGGGGGCCTTGCGATCGAGTCGAGCGCCACGTTCGTCTGCTTCGCCAGGTTCTCCATCTGCGTCGCCACCTGCTGGAGGATTTCCGTCCGAGATTCGCCCACGGCCGACTTGATCGAGGCGTTCAGGTCCGCCACGGCGCCGTTCAGCTGGGCCTGGGTCACGGCGTCCCGGCTCCCCTCGACGCCGGCCACCCTCGAGCGCGGGAGGGCGTTGTCGTGCTCGACCTGCTCCAGCCGGAGCGACAGCTCGTTCACCCGCTCCGTCAGCCCCCTCACGTCCTCCCTGAGGTCGGCGACCTCCGTCTGGGCTGACGCCCGCGGCGCCGCGAGGGACGACGCAAGCGCGGCGCAAAGCACCGTCAGACGGCAAAGGGCGGACCTGCCTGGCATCGGGCGGGAATCTTGTCCAAAGGGGGGATGAAAACAAGCGGCATGTCGGGGACCCGCGCTCAGCGCCTGAACGGCGCCGGCGAGACGAGGGGAGGCATGGGGAGGGAGGCGATCACCGTGCCCGCGGGGATCGGGAAACCGCGCAGGAACTGCGGCGCGGCAAGCATCCGGCCGCCCGCCCTCTGGAGCCGGCGCAGGCGAAGGCAGCCCGATCCCGCCGCGACAAGGAGGCCGTCCGGGTCGGCGCCGACGACGGTGCCGGGCGCCCCGGGGGCGCCGCCGGCCAGCGCGTCCGCAAGGCCGAGCTTGACCGCGCTGCCGGCGACCTCGACCGAGACCGAGGGCCAGGGGTGGAGGCCGTTGATGCGGGCCGCAAGGACCGGGGCGGGGGCCGAGAAATCGAGGACGCCGTCGGCCTTCCCGAGCCGGCGGCAGAAGCTCGCCCTCGCGCCGTCCTGGGCCCGGAAGGCCAGCTGCCCGCTCGCGAGGAGGGGGAGCGAGCGCGCGACGAGGGGGACGGCGGCGGCGGCGAGCCTCGCCTCGACGTCGCCCGCGGTGTCGAGCGGGCCGATCGGAACACGCTCGACGTCCGCGACAGGGCCGGCGTCCAGCTCGCGAATGATGCGCATCAGGGCCACTCCCGTCTCCCGGTCCCCGGCGGCGACCGCCGCCTGGATGGGCGAGGCTCCCCTGTACGCGGGAAGGAGCGAGGCATGGAGGTTCAGCGTCCCGAGGCGCGGCGCCCCTATGAACTCATCCCGGAGGATCTGGCCGTAGGCGACCACGAGCGCCACGTCCGCCCGCAGGCCGGCAAGGGACGGGAGGAAGGCTGCGTCCAACTTCTCCGGCTGGAACAGGGCGGCCGCGCGCCCGGCGGCCCAGGCCTTGACCGCGTTGGGATTGACGGCCTGCCCTCGGCCGGAGGGCCGGTCGGGCCCGGTGAAAATCCCGACGAGGGTCGCGGACGCCCTCCCCTCGCCCGCCAGCCAGTCCAGGAGCGGGAGCGCGACCGCATCCGAACCCATGAAGACGAGGCGAAGCGGCTCCCCCATGGCTACTGCTTCCAGTTGCTGCGGTCGACCGCGTCGCCCCGGGCCTTCCCGACCAGCTCAAACTCGATCGGGCAGCCGTTCAGCTCGAACTCCTTCACGAGGCCCGCCTCCAGGTAGCGGCGGTAGCTCTCCATGAGCCCCTGCTCGCGGTTGCAGAATATCTTTATCCGGAAGGGGCGGTTGCCGGTCTGCGTCGCGTAGTAGATCTTGAACCGCCGGTTGCCGATCGCGGGCGGGGGCGTCCGCTGGGTGAGGAACGAGAGCGTGTCGTTCAGGCGGGCCGTCGGGAGTTTCTTGTCGAGCGTGATCGT